>JAUWZD010000006.1 GCA_030615505.1 Spirochaetales bacterium
TTAATACGCGCCGCCAGCGTTAGTTCTGAGCCAGGATCAAACTCTCCATCATATTTTAACCTTCCACTTAAAGCAGAAGGTCTTCATTATTAATTTTGACTATTTCCCGCTCTCTCTTCTCCCCTTCCCTCATTCTTTCAATGATCTTAAGCTCATTAAGCAGAACAAATATACGCCTCTATTCAATACCTGTCAAGCCTGCCCTATTGCTTTTTCCTGCTCAAGGGGCAGGCCTTCTGCTTCTATTATCCAATCTTTTCAAGGGATTCTTCTTTCTCTTCAATTCTATGCTTTAAATCCAGAATATCCTGGAGCAGGTCTTTTAATATCTCTCTACTGACCGTGGCCTGATTTTTTATTTCTAATTTCTCATAAACCCTGGCTCCAAGCCGTGCTAACTTCTTTTCAGCCTGTTTTTCAAGCTGCATAATCTCAAATTTAAGCACACCCTTTTCTCCCAGATCCTTGGCTTTCTCCCTGGCCTTTCCCAGAATTTCTTTAGATGAACGAATTCCCTGATTAATCGTCTCTTCCATTCTTTCCCAAAATCCCATGCATTACCTCCATTTTTAATCTTCATTATATAACATAAGAATATAATCTGCACATATCAATACCTCTAATTTTTTTTACGGCCTCTAATGGATTGACTTAAAGCTTTTTAAAGGATTAAATTATCTTTAGTTAAAAATGATCATAGGCCAATTTATACGCTGCAGAACCTGCGGCAAATACATAATCATCCAAACTGCTGTTGAGGGACGATACTGTTCTGAGGATTGCTCTGCTATCTATAACGCTTGTACAAATTGCGGCAGATATTTCCCCAAAGGAGAAGGGGAGAATAACAGATACTGTTCCCGGGAATGCCTGGCTCATTACAGAATGAACCGACTTTTCGGTCCTGAACCTGTATTCGTTTTGTCGGAGGAAATGATATGAAGTTGATTTTTTTAGGCCCGCCTGGCGCGGGTAAAGGGACCTTAGCCGGATTAGTAGGTAAACAGCATAAGATACCTCAGATTTCTACCGGGGATATTTTTCGGGAAGCCGTAAAAAAACAGACTGAACTTGGTCTTAAAGTTAAGAGTATAATGGAACGAGGGTATCTTGTTCCGGATGAACTTACCATAAATCTGGTAAAAGAGCGTTTATCCCGTGAGGATGCCCGAAAAGGATTCATTCTTGATGGATTCCCGCGCACTATTCCTCAAGCAGATGCCCTGAATTCCTTCCAGGTCATAAATGCTGTTATTAATTTTCAAATAAATGATGATATTGTAATCCGCCGCTTATCCGGAAGAAGGACATGTCGTTCCTGCGGTGCTATTTATCATATTGAAAACAGGCCTCCAAAAACCGAAGGAATATGCGATAACTGCGGAGGTGAATTATATGTGCGGGACGATGATCGAGTTGACTCCATAAAAAAGCGGATAGAAGTCTATAAAAACCAGACAGAACCGCTTATTCAATACTACAGGGAGAAATATCTGCTTAAAAATGTTGATGCTTCGGTTTCCGTGGAACATTCCATAGAAGAGATGAACAGAATTCTTTGGACTTAAGGCAGAAGTCCTCTCTGTTCAACAAGGGAATTTACCTTATCCTTTTCCAGGAGATCCGGGGATTCCATTAGAGCAGTAATCATCTCTAAATCCTTGAATCCATAATCCAATGCCTGAGCAAGAGCCGTAAGTCCCCGCTCCGGATCTTCAATTTCAGTGAGAAGTATTAAAGCACTGTAAAACCAGGCTTCGGCTTGCTTCTCATCTTGTGAAATGGCGCTGGAATAAGCATCAAGGGCCTTATCATACAATTCCATGTCTCGATATCCTTTTGCCAGTAACAGGTAAGCTTCAACATCTACAGGTTGCTCCTGGAGGTACTGCTCTAAAAAAATTAGGGCTTCCGATGGATTATTCAACTCTAAAAGCAGTTTGCCCATGTTGAATAAGGTGTCCAGGTCATCCGGTGAAAGCTCAATAAGCAGGCGGAATTCATGCAAGGCGTTTTCCAGTTGATCAATTTCCCAGAAGAGAATGCCCAGATTATAGCGGGCGTTATTATTCTCCGGTGAGCTTGAAAGGATCTGACGATATATCCGGATCGCATCTTCCTCCTTGCCCTGGATGTGGTAAGCATAGGCTAATACTTCCACAACACTCTGATTTTCCGGGTCTTCTTCGAGAAAACTCTTAAGAATATTTTCCGCTTCTTCCGGCTTGCCGTCTTTAAGTAATGCCAAAGAAAGGTTGAATCTCGCAGTCTTTAGATCTTCATCCAGCTCCATCGCTTTTCTTAAGAAAATAACCGCTTTGCCGTAATTGCCGAGTTCATAATGAGTATTGCCTATATTATAATATTCCCGGGCAAGTTCCGAACTTTTAATTGTACTGGAACAGTTTAATAGAGAGAATATGATCCATAAAAAGACGCATAATTTCTTCATTTGTTGCAATTTTAAATTGATAATATATGATTACCTCAAGAATATAAAGAGATGTATTTCATAAAGCCAGGAACTTAAAAATAGGGCACAGGATGAAAACTCTGGTTTTTCTTGACTTTGATGGAGTAATATGTGATTCGCATGCAGAGTGTTTAGTCAGCTCCTGGTATGCCTACTATCATCTATATCTTGAAAAAGAACTCAGGCTTGTTTCCCTTTCCTTAAGATCACAATTTCTTATACTAAGACCGTTTGTGCGCTCAGGGGAGGATTTTCTATTGATTCAGGAGATCATAGACAAGAAGTTTCCCATTTCTTCTCAAAGAGATTTCGACATTTACAGTGAGAAAAAAGGAAAAACCTTATTAAAAAGATATAAAGAGCTCTTTTATACTGCCCGGTTAAAATATCTTAGGGAAGACAGGGATTACTGGTTGAGTTTAAACCGGCTTTATCCTCATATTGAGAAAAAACTATCATCATGGGCGGCATCGCCCTGCTTCTACATCCTCTCTACAAAAAAATCTGAGTATATACTTGAAATCCTTTTAAGCAATCACATTGATATGCCGCCAGGCAGAGTCCTGTGCAGTAATAGAACAGGGAAAACCGGGATCATTACAAGAGAGCTAAACCGGGTGAAAAGCCTTAAGGCTGTATTTATTGATGACCAGATTGATCATCTGCTTTCAGTTAAAGATCACCGAATTGAACCCTTATTAGCCTCCTGGGGATACATTCAGAATGAATGGATTCAGGGAAATCATGCTGTTCAGGTATTAGAAACTGATGATTTAATTGCACGTTTAGATTTGTTATTAAAACCTCATGAATAAAGCTGAGTGCTCTTCATTTTTTTCCCTTTCCACTCTGGAGATATTTTCAGTATGGAAAGCAAGATAATAAACGCATAGAAAAACATAAAGAACAGGGTATAGGGAACAACCCTTAAAAGGAAAGCCGTTTTATCCTCTCTATAAAGCAGGCCGGATAACATCGATAAAAGACCTATGTTGATAAAAGAGGTTACAGGCAGGATTAACAGCAGGGGCATAAAAAATGTAAAGGGAATTACAGCTACACTTGCAAGCAGGTAAAGGACAATGAACCGGTAGCCCAATCGTGTGGATAAATCCTGCGAATAATAGGCCCCTGAGTTCCAGCGAACATGCTGATTGATAAAATCCTTCCAGGATAATTTTGGTATTGTTTTTATCATGGCTTTTTTAAGTGTAGATACCCGGACCTTCCACTTTTTCTTCCCGGCAGCTGAGATTAGGGCTGCATCTTCTGTAAGTGTATATCCTAAGGATTTAAATCCGCCGATTCCCTCAATCACAGCTCTTCGGGCTGCTAAGTTGTTGCCGAAACATCCTGTGGGAATACCAATTCCTGCAGAACCGGAATTGTACTGGTGAATCAGAGGCTGATCAAAGCCCTGGTATTTCTCCAAAAAGGTGCCGGAATCTATTAATGAAATCTGTCCAAAAACCACACCGACCCGGGGGTTTTTAAAATAGGACAGCATATTCTCAATCCACCCTGTCGGCACCATGCAGTCGGAATCGGTAAAGATAAATATTTCCCCCTCTGCCTCTTCAACACCAATATCCAGGGCAAACTGTTTGGGATATGTATGGTCGGGTTCCTTCTGGTTATGAATGACCTTGACCCTGCCTCTATATTTTTCTGCAAAGGCATCCATAATTTTTCCTGTTCCGTCTTGAGAACGGTCATTAACCAGCACAATCTCAAAATCGGTATAAGTTTGAGCTTTGAGGGATTCAAGCAATCTGGGAAGAGTTTCTTCCTCATCCTTTGCTGCAACAACGACCGATACCTTCGGCAGCTTAAGATCAACATCAACGCCTAGAATGTCTCGTATGCGATTAGCAAGAACTCCAACACTCAGGATAATATGAACTGCCAAAATAGCTCCTGAGATAATCACAAATAAATAAAGCATGATTTCACTTAACATATCGAGAATATAGCTGAAATTTAATCTTTTCACAATCTCAATTTCGATGTAAGTTAATAGATGTAAGGTAGTAATAGATAAGGTTGGTACCCTTGTTAAGGAGGCGCTCATCTGGATAAATTCTTATTTCTTGTTCTGATTTTTGCTTCAGCTCTAATTTACGATATCCGATTAAGGTTTACATATTATAAAGACCCACAAAATAGCTTAAAGAACTTAAACCGCCTTCAGTATAAAGGCGCCAGGTACATAATACACCTGGCCAAAGCCTGTCTAGGATTTGACGTCATTATTGAATCCAAGCTGAAACAGAATCTGCCTGATACCTTCCTCATTATCAGCAATCATCAAAGCCTTGTTGATATACCCGTCCTAACCTTTGCCTTTTCTAAGCATAATACATGCTTTGTAGCTAAAAGAGAGTTGAAATACGGTATTCCTACTCTCTCATTTATACTGCGCAAGGGAAAGCATGCACTTATTGATAGAAAGGGAGACTTCAGGTCCGCTCGCAGGGAACTAATTAAACTTGCAAGACTCTCAAATGACGGCATTTGTCCAGTAGTATTTCCGGAAGGGACAAGATCTAAAACTGGAAAGGTCGGTCCCTTTCACTCTGCTGCAGTTAGAATGATTTTAGAGCATAAGCCGCTGCCCATAGTATCTGTAGCAGTAGCAGGGGGGCATAAAACTGCCAGGTCGAAGGATTCGATCAGGAATCTTAAAAACTGTGTTTATAGAGTAAAATATCTTTCCCTTTATCCACCTATCCGGAACAGAGGAAAGGTACTGTCTATTCTAAATAAATGCAGGAATGAAATTTCACAGCAGATAAAAGCATGGAAAATAGAGAAAAAATAGAAAAATACTGGCAGGACAAATCACAAGAGCTGGGAGAATCAATTCTCTTTAAATCAATTGCCCAGGGTTTTCAGAAGGACCGCTCTGAACGTTTCGGGATTCTTTACCTGACAGATACATATTTAATTTTTGAATATTCCAAATCTGCCAAGAAATCCATTTTAGAAGCTCTCTTTTCTAAACCTAAAGGAGAGGATCTTAATCAGGTTATAAAAATACCCAGAAACCGGATAAAGATGACAGAGTTGATCAGTGTACGCAGGATCAAAAAATTTATGTGGAAGGATGTCTCACCAAAGGAAATTATTGACTCCTCAGAAGGCAGAAGATCATCCCCTGTCTTAAAAATTCTGACCGGTACCTGCTTAGGTGTTTGCACAGATGATCTATTTATAGCTTTTAATACACCTGTTAACCGGGAGTGGCTAGCTATCCTGTAGTGATATCTGGGATTATTACCAGAAATTATAAGATTACAAACAGCATCATGCTCCTGATAATAAGCAAATGCTTTTGATTGACGGTTCATATCTTTACTATGCGTGCTTCTTTCTTGTGAAAATCGGTATTTTTACCTTTTAATGTCAAACATTCGTGATCAATACGAAAAGTCAAAGAGGAGATTGAAACGTATAACATCACTGTTTAGCACTTCACAGGATGGGACTCGTGGTGCACTACACAAAAAACCCGGGGATTACCCCGGGTTTTTAAATACACATTTCAGGATCCTGGCTCTTACCTGAAATCACCCGGCTTCCGCTCTATGCGGTCACACTGGGAACACTGGGCAAGGTTCCTTAATTTCCCGCCCCTGAATACCGTCTTCATTTTGACTTCGCCACCGCAGGTACAGTAGAACTTTTCAGTTACCACACCTACTCGAGCATTCTTGCTTATTTCAGCCATAGTCTTTAAGCTCCTTATTAAATTGTTAGTTATTATGGTGCTGTTTGCAGCCAATTTAGCCCTGATCTCAACGAAATAGGGATTGTCAAATTGTTTGGGGACACTATACTAATAAATTAAAAAGGTCAATAGCTTAAGGAGAATCAGACTATCAAAAAGAAAAAATATCACGGCTTTATAATCGACGCAGATAACACAATTTTTGATTTCGCAAAAGCGGAGCGAAATGCTCTTTTTGAAACATTGAAGAGCATTTCTATGGAGAATTATCCCGAAGAAGTGTTCAGCACCTATGCACGCATTAATGAGCAAGTCTGGAAAGAACTGGAAAAAGGATATCTGGATCGTGAAGATTTAAAGATAAAGCGGTTTAAGCTGCTTCTCGATTATCTTGAATTAAAAGATGACCCGGGGAAAATAGCTTCTTTATATCTTGATCGGTTGAGCAGTAAAGATTACCTGCTGCCCCATGCACTTGAAGTGCTTGAATATCTGTCTAAAAGAGCTTCCCTTGCGCTGGTCACAAACGGCCTTGCCAGGGTTCAAAGAGGAAGAATAGCCAAAGCAGGAATTGAAATCTTTTTTCAGCACATTATCATATCTGAGGAGATAGGAATATCCAAGCCTGATCCTGATATTTTCCTCTTTGCTATGAAACTTCTCCATCTTCCCCAACATGAAATCCTGTGTGTAGGAGACAGCCCATCTTCGGATATCCGCGGCGGCAATCAGGCAGGAGTTGATACCTGCTGGTTTATATATCCTTTAAGAGAGTATCCCCTTATGGAGCCGGAACCGACTTACATGATAAGTGATTTGAGAGAGCTTTTAACATTTGCTCCTGAGTTGAGCTGAAGCTATTCTTTTAGAATCTGCCACTCATCCTTTTCTTCGTCATAAATGAAACGATTAAAATCTATATCAAGGAATCTTCCGCTGTCTCCTGTCAGTTTTATCTTCTTTACGAAAATATTGATTTCCATCACCCTGAAATGCTCGTTATCAAAGTAAATCCTCGTTCCTTCCATGGGCAGGGATTTTTTAATATCCCTGTATGTATCATATTCGTAGGAGAGGCAGCAGAGCAGGCGTCCGCACGGTCCGGATATTTTCATGGAATTCAAGGTAAGATTTTGTTCTTTTGCCATTTTAATAGATACAGGCTTCAGATTATCTGTCATGCAATGGCAGCAGTATCCCCTGCCGCAAACTCCTATACCACCCAGAACTCTAGCCTCATCTCTAACACCGATCTGACGTAGTTCTATCCGCATTTTAAAAATGGAGACTAAATCTTTTACTAACTCTCGAAAATCCACACGTGTATCGGCTGTAAAGTAAAAAAGTATCTTTGTCTCATCAATAAGGTAATGCGCACTAACAAGCTTCATATCCAAAGCGTGCTTAACAACCTTTTCACGACAAATTTCAAAGGCCCTTTTTTCTTTTTCCGTATTGCTTTTAGAGCGTTCAATATCTTGAGTAGTGGCCTTTCTATCTATATATTGTACTTCATTTTTATCAATCTCAGTGTCACCAACTATACCCTGGACCCTGCCAAGTTCCTTTCCGTAACGGGTCGGAACAACAACCTTATCGCCACGTTCAACTGTCATACCCTGGCCGCAGATACAAACCTCAGTTGCACTGGAATGGATAATCTTAACCCTGTAGGTAGTATGATCTCTCCCATTTGTGAGTTCCAATTTTTCTGTTATCTGCTTTTCCTGCATAATCTGTTTAACCCCAACCCCAGTTCTTTATTTCTCAATCATCAGGTCAATAAATCTACTAACATCCCATTAATTTCATCTATTTTCCGCAAAATCTCAAGCTGCTCATACTGATTTTGCAGAATATCTCTTACCAAGCTCTCAAGTTCTTTATCAATCACCCTGATCTGGGTAAATCGCTTTCTTTTAAGAATGTTATTACCGGAAGTCTTTTCCTCGATTAATAGCATATTATTCACTACAAAGTTTAAAAACGCTTTCACAGCCCCTCTATACTTTTTAATATTTTCTAAAGTCTGGGCCTCTTTTAAACGATCGCCTGAACCATGCACCTCATCTAAAAGCTCTTCGAGGTTATCGCTTGAAACTTGCTCCTGTACATTCTCTAAAAAAAATCCTTTTACCTTTATTGTTTCAAGCAGGGAAAAAAACCTATGTTTTCCTAAAGAAATTTTCTTTTTTGCTTTTTTTCCTTTTGACCGTTTAAAAACATATGATCCGCTATCAAGGGGATCGATTCTGTCCATGAGCAATCACCGGCTTCTTAAGTATTGATTTATTATCTGATTCAGGGGCCTTAGGTCTTTGCATGGGATCTATTATTTCCTTAATATCTTGAGTCTCTATTTTTTCCTCGGCATGTTCTTTAACAGTTGAAGCCTCACTTTTCATGATTTTACAGTCGCCGTTTAGAATAACACCTTCTTCTACAATAAATCGAGGAGCATTAATATTTCCTAAAACTATTCCTGTGGAGAGAACAATTGCTTTTTCATTAGCGAATATATTCCCCCTCACAATTCCTCCAACCACGACTGTACCGGCATATATTGTACACTCCGCTCTGCCGTTCTTTCCAATTAAGACCTTTCCTTTTGTGCGGATAGTGCCGCAGAAATCGCCGTCAATACGGAGAAGGCCATTCAGATCGAATTCGCCGCTGAATCTGGTTCCTTCTCCAATAATTGAATTGATATATGAATCATCAGGAAGATGGCTGTCACTCATCGATAATCTTACCTGCTTGCTGTAACCGATTTCTTTATCAGCGGGCTTCTTATATTCAAAAACTGTATTGGATCGATTACCTGTGTCCCTATCCCTACCTCGTAATGAAGATGCGGACCTGTTGACAGCCCGGAATTGCCCATATAGCCGATGGTCTCGCCCCTGCGCACCTCCTGTCCCTTTTTAACAATTGGCTTTTGCAAATGGCCGTATTTCGTGTGAAATCCGTAATTATGCCGAATGACAATATAATGGCCCAGGCCCATAGAATCAAAATCCACTTTCTGAACCTTACCTTTTGCTGTAGCCACAATTGGCACACCAATTCCCCAGGCAATGTCAATTCCCTTGTGAATATACCAACCTCCGGTGAAGGGGTGTTTAGCCGGGCCGAAATTATTTGTAATATTTCCACGAACTCCCCTTAATGGCCAGAGCGTAGGGATATTCATTAAAAGCTCCTTCTGTGCCAGCAGAAAATTATGTATTTCGGCAAGAGGTTCAATAGTATTGCTCAAGTAAGCGCGGAGGCTTCTCAAATCACTGAGATCTCTCAAACTGCCCTCCTCCAGATCGTCGACACTGACGAAATTAGAAAGGTTACCGCCTACTCCCTGCTGCAGGAAGCTTTTAGCCCCCTCTGTGCCTACCACATTAAGAACGTCTTCCATCTGTAATTTGAAATCCTTTACTATCTTCCTCAACTCAACGATTTCGTCCTTAAAACTCTCTAAGGAAGCCTCACTGGCATCAAAATTTCGAGACAGCCTGACTATTCTTTCATTTGTGCTTGTAAAGTGGGTTGATAAACCGATGAATGCAAGGATTAAAACTGAGAGCAGAAATATGAAAAAGATTAATGTGAATACGGAAATCTGAAAATTAAATATTCTCTTCTCAGAATGAGGAATAAACATCACGGTAAAACGCTGCTTCCCCTTCTGATACCCGCTCTTAAAAAGGGCTATGATCGCATGCCAGATAATTCTGATTCTCTTCTCTAATGCATCGACGAACTCATTTTCAAATTTTTTATACTGATTAACCGGTGACAACTCGATCTCCTATCTACGTAATCTCATTTATCAGGGCTAGATAAATTTTTATTTACAGTACCATGCTGATTGAAGTTTGTCAAATAAATATTGACTCACCAGAGTGTCCATGCTATGCTACCGAAAGCACACTTAACAATTTGCTATCCTAATTCAAAGAAAAGTGGAGAGATATGAAATACTTCGATACCCATGCCCATATAGGCTTAATTACTGAAGATCCAATCGAACAACTCATTGTTGTTCAAGAAGCAAAACAGGAAAATGTTATTGGAATCATAAGCATCACCAATAATCTCCGCGATTTCTATCAGATCTATCAGAATTTTAAAACGGAAACTCATGTATATCATAGTATCGGTATATCACCCTCTGAAGTTTCGCATCCGGGCGATGATTGGGAAGCAAAAATAATTGAAGGCACACATCGTGACCGCGTAGTGGCAATCGGAGAAATCGGTTTAGATTATTATCATAAATTCGGTGATCGAGACTCTCAGGTAGAGCTCTTTATAAAACAACTGGATTTAGCCGACAAGCTTAGTTTTCCAGTGATTATTCACAATCGTGAAGCAGGTGTGGATGTTCTAGAAATTTTAAAAGAACGTCTTCCAACCAGAGGAGGAATTTTACACTGCTACTCTGAAAATTATGAATATGCCCAAAAAGCCTTAGATTTGAACCTCTATATCTCATTTGCAGGTAATGTCACCTATCGTAACGCCAAAAATTTGCATGAAACAGCTAAACAGATTCCACTTGAGCGAATGCTCATTGAATCAGAATCTCCCTTCATGGTTCCCGCTGAATACAGGGGAAAAAGAAACAAGCCTTCCTATCTTGTAGAAACTGCCAAATTTATTGCCAATCTGCGAGATATACAGATAGAAGAGCTGGCAGAGAACCTCTATACAAATGCCCTGAAAATCTTTGGGCTTGATGCCTGACCCGGTTTCATTTATAAAAAAAATTTACCTCCCGGGGCTCATTATTCCGGGGAACATACTCTTAGCCCCGATCGCAGGATATACGGATGCAGCTTTTCGCTTCATTTGTACCGAGTTTGGGGCCTTCCTCTGTTTTACAGAAATGGTTTCAGCCGAAGCTCTTTCAAGGAGTAATCTTAAGACCTTAAAGCTCCTAAAGAGGTCGAACAGCGAGGTTCTGCTTGGAGTACAGATATTTGCCTCCAATCCTGACTCAGCAGCACGGGCCGTACAGGCTGTATTACCATTCAGCCCCAGTCTCCTCGATTTAAACTGCGGATGCTCGGTTCATAAAATATTAAAAGCCGGCTGCGGTGCCGCTCTGCTTATGGAACCCTGTAGGATAAGGGATATTGTAAGGGCAATGCGATCTGAATCATCCGTTCCAGTCTCTGTGAAGCTGCGTTCAGGGTGGGATTTACAGAGCATCAATTACCTAAAAACAGCGGAAATGGCTTTGAAGGGAGGGGCTTCCCTTATAAATATTCATCCCAGAACCAAAGCCCAGGGCTTTACAGGCAAGGCAAGCTTAAATCATATTAAAACCTTAAAAGAAAATATAGATCTGCCGATCATCGGCTCAGGCGATCTATTTTCGGCCGAAGATGCCCTGAATATGGTGAAAGAAACGGGGTGTGATGGAGTTATGCTGGCCAGAGGAGCTATCGGCAACCCATTCATTTTCTCTGAGGCTATTGCTCTTTTTTCAGGTAACCATACTTACCTGGTTCCGACCTCTGAGGAAAAACTTAAGACAGCTTTAAGACATTTATCTTTCGCTATTAAATTTAAAGGAGAATATCAAGCCTGCAGGGAATTGAGGAAGCATTTCTGTGCCTATACAAAGGGAATGCCCGGGGCTGCTGTAATTCGAAAGCGGGTCAGCCATGCAGTAAAGCAGAAAGATTATGAGGAACTGGCGGCCGATCTACTAAATTCAAGTCGATAAAGCTCTGTAAAGCAAGCGCTGCGACTCTCAGCCGACTTGTAAAACCACTTCTAGTTAAATACACTACTGATTTGAGCGTTTAATGGCAATTATTAAAAAAACGACACAGATTGAATAAGCTTATTGAAAATATAGATAACAGGGCTAAGCCATTAGAAGAAGAGGGAGCAAATCTATTCTACCTAATCCACAAAATAATCTTCCCGGCGGATAGCTGAAAGAAAAAATAAAAAGCCTCAATATCGATACTGAAATCCCTGCTGTCTTCTTACTTCAAACATTAAGATTCCTGCAGCCACCGAAACATTAAACGAATCCACGTGGCCGGAAGAGGGTATTTTTACCAGTGAATCGCAGTGCTCGGCTACCAGCCTTCTTATCCCTTTCCCCTCACTGCCCATAATTAGAGCAATCTTCCCCTTTAGATTTACAGAATCAAGTGGATTCCCGTCAATATGAGCCCCATAAACCCAGAAACCCTCGTCTTTGCAGAGCTTAACAGTACTTACCAAATTGGTAACTGTTACTATGGGAACATAGGCGCTGGCGCCGGCTGAAGTTCTTAAAACAGTCTCTGTATCCCTGCCTCTCTCCTGGGCAGAACGCCTTGAGGGAATAATCACTAAATCAATTTGGAACTGATCTGCTGAACGTAAAATTGATCCAAGGTTTTGAGGATCGGTTATTCCATCAAGGAGCAGTATTAAGGCTTTTTCCGGGTCGACCCGTCTCAATTGAGCACAGAGGCTTAAATTTTTCTGGTTGAAAGTCAGATCAAGCTTTAGAGCAGCTCCCCGATGCCTGTCACTTCCGCAGATCCGGTTAAGCTCTTTATCTTGAACATAGACAACCTTGATCCTTTCACTCTCAGCCAATGACTTAAGCCTATCTGTTCGAAGATTTTTTTTAGAAAGGTATAGAATGCCCTTTGCATTTCCCCTTTTTAGCGATTCCTCTACGGCATGTATTCCGAAGATAAACATTTATTGAATACGGTAGTTTTTTCTTACATCGACAACGCCATCAAAATTCATGTCCGCCTCATAGGACTGTATATATATACCTTTATACAGGTGAACCCATATATCTATCCGGCTGTCATAATTAGAATCAATTTCCTGCCTGATCAGCCTGCCTTCTTCGAAGAAATAGTAATCATCCATACTGCCGTCATAGTTGAAGTCAAAAGTCTCAAGAGTTTTTTGGCATTGCTGATTATACTCTACAACATAATCTATTTTTCCGTCAAAATTACGATCCAGACTAATCTTAGAGATATTTCCGCCTATCATTTCATACCATTGATCGGGTTTACCATCATCATTTTCGTCCGTGGTGAAGACAGGTGAAGCGGCAGCGAACCGGCTTAATATAAACAGTATTACTAAAGGAATATAGATTTTCACAGTTTCAAACTTCGACAGGTAGGGTTATAAAATTTAACAAGGATAAAAAAAATGCAGATCCCGGATAAACGCCCGGCATGAATAGTTTTAAGGGGAAAATAGAAATATCGAGCCGGCCTGCTTACCGGTATTTAAGTACCGGGATATCTCTCTATACCTGATACTCTCTAATCTCTTCTCTGCCCTCTAATGCCTCTATAACAGACATGGCCATAGATTCCAATTCATTTTCCCCTGGAAATATCATTACCGGGGCGAGAAAAGCCACTCTTTCCCTTATTTCCTCAACGACCCGCCTGTTATGAGCCAGGCCGCCGGTGAGTACCACTGCATCCACCTGTCCGGATACTACCGGGGACAGAGAACATATCTCCTTGGATATCTGATAGCTTAAGGCCTGCATGACCTCAAGGCTTTTCCTGCCGTCTAAATCCACTGATGTATCCTGTCCATTGAGATAGGCCTGAATAACAGTGTCAATCTGTTCGGCATCCTTACTGCCCAGATATGCTGCTACCCCTCCCCTGCCTGTCAGCATTCTCTGGAGGGCCACAGGATCATGGCTATGAGAGAGAACATAACGCATCCAATCTCCGGCCGGCAGGCTGCCTGCCCGTTCAATTGAAAAAGGACCATCCCCATCCAGACCGTTGTTCACATCTACAACCTGTCCTCGTACATGAATACCGATCGTCGTCCCCCCTCCCATATGGGCTACGATGAGATTACACTCGTTGTATTTCTTTCCCAACTGCTCTGCAGCTTTCCTGGCTGTGGCCTTATGATTGAGTGCATGGAATATTGACTTTCGTGAAATTTCGGGAATTCCAGAATAACGCGCCAGGGGACATAACTCATCTACAACAATCGGATCAACGATAAAGGCTCTTGCACCGATCATTTGTGCAATCAGGTCCGCAATCAGTGCTCCCAGGTTGGAGGCATGACTTCCATAGCGAGCGGTGCGGAGATCCTCTTTCATCACTTCATTGACAGCATATACTCCGCCATGGAGTGGTTTTAAGAGGCCTCCTCTGCCAACCACAGCATCCAGTTGGTCTAAAGAGAAGGCCTCCGCACCTTTCAGGGCATTCAAAACAGCATCTTTACGATATTCAAGCTGATCAATGATGGATGAAAAGTGAGCAAGCTCTTCGACGTCATGAGAGATTGATTTCCTGAAGATCTGCCCTTCTTTTGAATACAGGGCTGTTTTTGTGGAAGTGGACCCGGGATTTATCGCCAGTATATTCAAAGCGTGCTCCTTACCCATAATATACAGTTTAATTCACCCGATCGCCGAAGGGAAAATCATTCTGAAGCAGCTTCCCCTATCCACCGGCACATACTCCAGACTGCCGTTATTTCGAGATATCAGCATCCTGGCAAGATAGAGCCCAAGACCCGTGCTGCTCTTCGCAGAGACAGAAAAATCGAAAATCGTTCTCCCCAAATCCTGCGGAACACCGCGGCCGTTATCAACAACATCCAGAACGATCTTATAATCCACCGACCAACCCTTGACCCAAATGATCTTTTCCTCTTTTATGACGTCTTCGTCAGAATCTGTTTCTTTCTTCAGGCTGTCCACTAAATTGCTAATCAGATTTAAAAGGACCTGCTCCAGCTCTCCTTTTCTACCCATAATGCAGAGCTCTTCCTTCAATTCATCAATTATACAAATACCCTCCCTCCGGTAGGTTTTTTTAACCATATCCAGAAGGAATTTCAGATCCGCTTTAAGATGAATTATTTCTTCAGCCTCTCTCCCTTTATCAATCAATTGATCTAAAAACTCGATAATGGCCTTCTCACCGAGTTCGGCATGTTCCAATACCAATTCCATGCTCCGATCTTTGGCCTCGATTTCTCTTCTTTTCAGCCCGTAACCTGCGCATGTGCGAATATGGGAAAGGACATTTTTAAACTCGTGAGCTGCCCCGGCTGACAGGATTCCGGCTGCTATAAGACGATCCTGCAGAAGCAGAGTATTTTCCGTCTGTATAAGTCGGGAATAGGCGCTCTGTAATCTTTTTTCCTGGATTCCCAGGCGTGCATACAGCCCCTGCCAGCTTATACCCTTGAGGTATGCTTCCTGAGCCAACATATATCCGGATACAGCCAGGTAAAAAAAAGATGCCCAGATTGTCAATTTCAACTGTGGCAAACCCATTCCCCGGGAAAGCATGTCATAACCCATAGAGAGGAATAGCAGAGTAACTGCAATTAACATGAAAAAAAACAGCCCGGAACGTGTATTCCTAAAGAGATGCAAAAGAAGTTTAAAGATGTATATTGAAAACAATTCAAAGCTAAAAAAAATGAGCAGGGCAAAGTGCAGGGTTCCGTAATAACCGAGCGCCCGGAACAACAAGAAAATGAGATTCGACAGCAGCAGGACGCAATGCCATAACCAGATTCTCTGTTCATGGCAAATCAGCGCCAGATAGCTTCCTATAGCCCATAGAAGCATAAATGAGGAAATATTTTGAACAGGAATGAAATCTATTGAGAGATTATGTACCCCGATTAAAGCAAGGATGAGCAGAAACCATAAAAGTTCAGATCTGCTTCCACAGGTAGGAAATCTTAATAATAGAATCGCAGCTTGAAGAGCAATTAGAATGACCAGCACTGATTTCAGGCAATTTATATATACATCAGGCATTCACGATAGAAGAGTATATTATTCTTATAAATCAGACAAGCGTACAGGCTTTGGATTATTATTTTCCCCCGTAACTTCTGCCAATTCCTGCAGCAGGGAACGCGCTCTGCCCGATATTTTTGTGGGCACATGTACCTGAATTTTAATATAGAGATCCCCGCGCCTGCTGGAATTATGGAGATGCGGCACACCCTCATTTTTTAAGCGCAGTATCTTACCGTTCTGTGTTCCGGGAGGTACCCTGACTTTTAATTTTTTATTGTTTTCCAGTATGGAAATCAATATTTCAGCGCCTAAGGATGCCTGGGTCATGGATATCGGTATAGCGCAATATATATCATAACCATTACGCTCAAAATATTCGTGCGGAAGCACATGGATATACACGTAAAGATCTCCGGATGGGCCTCCGTTCACTCCTCCGTCTCCCTGGCCGGGTATGCTGATCCGTTTGCCATTTTCAATACCGGCAGGTATGGTAACCTTAATTCTTCGTTCCTTTTTAACCAGGCCCTGCCCATTGCATACAGTACACGGATGTTCTATTATCTCCCCTTCACCGTTACAGGTAGGGCATGTACTTGCAATAGAAAAGAAACCTGAACTCCTTCTCACCTGGCCGCTGCCGCTGCAAGTTGGGCATATGCTCCTTCCGCTTCCCCTGTCAGCACCAATGCCCCTGCATGCGCTGCAGCTTTCATTGCGTATATATTCGATTTCAACCTTTGTCCCAAATACCGCATCAACAAATGAGATCTGGAGATCATAGCGCAGGTCTGAGCCCCTCCTGGCAGAGCTCTTTGACCTGCTATCCCTGCGGTTTCGGCTTCGCCCGCCTCCTCCAAAAAATGAGTCGAAAAAACCGGTAAAATCGCCAAAAATATCTTCAAAATCCCTAAAAACCGATGAGAAGTCATGGGCCCCGACTCCACCCATACCTTCCACTCCGGAAAAGCCAAATTGATCATAGGTCTGGCGTTTCTTTTCATCGGCCAGCACTTCATAGGCCTCAGTGGCCTCTTTAAACTTCTCTTCGGCTTTTTTATCACCCTGGTTTCGATCCGGATGGTACCTAACGGCGAGTTGTCTGTAGGCTTTTTTTATTTCATCCTTTGAAGCCCCCTTGGATACACCAAGAACTTCATAATAGTCTCTCTTTGCCAATGTTTCTCTTCTTGTTTCAGTTACCCTTTCTTTTGATTGTCATCATCTACAACCTCATAATCGGCATCCTCCACCGTTTCATCGGGGGGGGTAGAACCGGATTGGGCCGATGATTCTCCAGATGAGGAGGATGCGGTCTCCCCTGAAGCAGCCCCTTCCTGTCCGGCACTCCGCTGAGCTGCAGTACTCTTGTAAACCTCTTCCGCCAATTTATAAGCCGCTTGCTTTAAGGTCTCACCCTTACTCTTTATCTCGTCAGTAATTTTGGCCTCCATGGCTTTTTTCAGGTCAGCAACAGCATCTTCAATGTTCTTTCGATCGTCTTCAGAAATCTTATCACCATAATCTTTTAGGGATTTTTCGGTAGTATAAATAAGACTATCCGCCTCATTGACAACCTCAACCCGCTCTCTCTCCTTCTTATCCTCTTCTGCGTGGAGTTCGGCGTCCTTAACCATCTTCTCTATCTCTTCACCGGAGAGGCCGGAGGAAGACTCAATGCGGATTTTCTGCTCCTTGCCGGTACCGAGATCTTTGGCGGAAACATGCACAATTCCATTGGCATCAATGTCAAAGGTTACCTCAATCTGGGGCACTCCTCGGGGAGCTGACGGGATTCCTATCAGATCGAACCGTCCTAATGTTCGGTTCAAAGCTACCATTTCGCGCTCACCCTGAAGAACGTGGATGGACACAGCCGTCTGACTGTCAGCAGCAGTGGAGAAGATCTGGCTCTTTCTGGTCGGAATGGTGGTATTTCGCTCTATGAGCTTGGTAAATACCGCACCAAGAGTTTCAATTCCTAAAGAGAGCGGAGTTACATCTAAAAGAAGCACATTCTTGACATCTCCTCCCAGTATACCTCCCTGTATAGCAGCACCGGCTGCAACAACCTCATCCGGGTTAACACCTCTATGAGGATCCTTACCGAACAGATCCTTAACAATCTTTTGAACCGCAGGTATCCGGGTGGATCCCCCGACTAAAATCACCTCATCAATATCCGCAGGCTTTACACCGGCATCCTTTAATGCTGTGCGGCAGGGCTCTTTGGTTTTTTCAAGCAGATCCTCAATCATCTGCTCCAGCTTGGCCCTGGTTAAGCTGTACTGCATATGCTTGGGACCGGAAGCATCCGCAGTAATAAAGGGCAGATTGATTTCTGTTGATTGAGTACTCGAAAGCTCAATTTTAGCCTTTTCCGCAGCTTCTCTAAGCCTCTGAAGAGCCATTCGGTCCTTGGAGAGATCTATTCCGTAATCCTTTTTAAAATTATCAATCAGCCACTCAATGATACGCTGGTCGAAATTATCTCCTCCAAGATGTGTATTCCCATTAGTGGATTTTACTTCAAATACTCCCTCTCCGAGCTCTAATATGGATATATCAAACGTACCGCCTCCAAGGTCATAAACAGCTATCCTTTCTTCTTTCTCATCCTTACCCAGACCATAAGCCAGGGAAGCGGCGGTCGGCTCGTTTACGATGCGTTTGACATCCAGCCCGGCTATTTTTCCGGCGTCCTTTGTTGCCTGTCTCTGGGCATCATTAAAATAAGCCGGAACTGTGATAACAGCTTCTGTAATAGTTTCTCCAAGATAATCTTCTGCCGTCTTTCTCATTTTCTGCAGGATGGCTGCAGAAATCTCAGGGGGACTGTACTTCTTCTCTTTAACCTGAATTCTAACGTCATTGCCTGAGTCTTCAACCCTGTACGGCACCATCTTAATTTCTTCGGGAACTTCTTTATATCTACGACCCATAAATCGTTTAATGGAATAAATTGTATTTTCCGGATTAGTTATCATCTGGTTCTTAGCCGGCTGGCCTATCAAACGCTCACCTTTAGCAGTGAATCCGACGATAGACGGGGTTGTGCGCTGTCCCTCTGAGTTCTGTATGACAGCAGGCTCTCCGCCCTCCATAACGGCAACACAAGAGTTGGTTGTTCCTAGATCTATTCCGATTATCCTTCCCATTCTTTACTCCTTTTTTTCTTCAGTATCGATATCTACCGGCTCTTCGGTAATAGTCGGTTTTGAGACCTTAACTTTTGCAGGTCTCAAAACCCTATCGTGAAGGACATAGCCCTTTTGATAATCTTCTAATACCACAGATTTGTCATGCTCATCTGTTTCTTCTATGGCAATAGCCTGGTGCTTTTCAGGATCGAATTCTTCGCCGGTTGATGCAAATCGCTTCAATCCCCAATTCTTTTCCAGCATGCTCACTAACTGCTTCTCAATCATTGCCACACCGGTGTGAAATGAATTAAAATCCTTCGATTCACCGGCAGATTGAATGGCTCGCTCGAAATCATCGATAATAGTTATCATTTCGGCAAGCAGGGCTGAATTTGCGTATTTAATGCCTTCTTCCTTTTCCCTGAACATCCTTTTGCGGAAATTCTCAAAATCCGCCGATTTGCGCAGCAATTGATCCTTAAGATCACTGTTTTCTTCTTCAAGGATCTCCATACACTCCTTAAGCTCGTTCTGTTCTTCACTTGACCGGCTCAACCCGGTTTCATGCTGTTTTTCAGCGTTTTTAGGAATTTCCTTTTTTGCTCTCTTCTTCCCTTCTGCTCTCTTTTCATCCCTAACCTTTGTTACTTCTTCAGAGCTATTCTCTTTTGACATATTATTCTTTGAATCTCCTCATTTTCTTTCTGCTTGGATATTGTTATTCTTTTTGGTTAAGATAATAAGGTGCTTTATGAGCAGTCAAGCATTTTTAAAATAAACTTGAAACAGATAGCGGTTCGCCCAGCCCATGAGAATAGAAGCGCATTATTGTATGAATTAAATATATCATATACATTCCTATGAGCACTATACCCTTCCAGCGCTTAAGTCTGTATTTCAAACACGCAAGTAGCAGCATCACCCCTACCATGACAAGCATCCAGGGAAAAGCGAACAGTATTACACTGCGCTCAACCCTTATGGGATTAGCTAAAGCTGCTGCTCCGATAATCCAGAGCACATTAAGTATATCAGCGCCTAAAATATCACCTAAGGCAAGATCGCCGTGGCCCCTGCGTGCGGCTACAATACATGTAGCAATCTCAGGCAGGGATGTACCTATGGCCACAACGGTAAGGCCGATAACTGCCTTGGAAGCCCCGAAATAGCCGGCGAAAAAAAGGGCAGAATTAATCAAGAACTCACTGGCCAGTATTACGCCGGCAACGCCTGCAAAAAAGAGTAAAAACTGAGCAGGGATGCCTCCGGATTTCACATGCGATTCTAATTCGGGATCATAGTTCTCTTTGGATTTTCTTTTGCGGTTTTCGGTTAAGAATACTAAAACGAGATATCCCACAAGAATTAGTATAAGGATCAACCCCTCCCATCGGCTAATTATTCCATTCAGACTTAAAGAAAAGGCAATAATATCAATAGTGATCAAAAAAAGCCCGAATACTCTTATTGACTTCTTCTCCACCCGAATAGCGGCAGGCGCTACCAGAATACCCAGCCCTAATGCCAGGCCGTCATCCACAATAACTGATCCTACAGCATTACCTAAAGCTATTTCCGGGTACCCCCGAAGCGCAGAGAGCAAGGACACGGTAAATTCAGGAGCTGTAGTAGCGAAACCGACTAAGATAATACCGATTACCAGCTTCGGGATCTTAAGCTGATAGGCGATACTCACAGCCCCGTTTACGAGTAAATTTGCACTTTTGTACAGTATAAAAAAACAGAGCCCTAAAACGAGAGATTGAGCAAAGATAGTATCCGGTACAATATTCATTTATAAAGCCTATGCTGTATCTTTACAAAATAAGGGCAAACTTTATAGATTTGGAAAATTTAATACGGCTCATTTTTTTTGGGGCGCTAATTCAAGTATCAGTTCCACTTCTCCGCGACTCAGCTTTGTGGTTCGGGCTATCTCTCTGGGCCCCCAGCCAAGATGAGCCAGCTTAATCACCGTCTCACGTTTATCCAGTGGAGGGGCTCCTTTATCGGATCCTGCCTGTTTGCTCTCCGCTTTTAATATGCTTTCTAAAAGCTTCACCTGTTCCTGGGCCTGCTGACCTATAGTTTCAAAACGGGTCTCTGTCCGGGCAAGCCACTGCCTGGCAGTATCCAGCTTCGTGGTTCTCGTTTCCAGACTCTCCAATATTTTGTCCATATCTTTAAGCTTCCCAACCACTGAATCGGCCTTTTCCTTATTAGCTATTAAGTGCTCCACATCCGACCGCAGCCCTTCAATTTTTTCGGTAAACTCAACAACTTCGTCCTGGACTGAACCCAGATTCTTCTCCAGGCTGTTCAGCAACTGAAAGCTTTTATCTACTCCTGCCGTCGTATCTTCAACGATGCCTTTCCTTTTTTCCAGCCTTTCATAACGATTTTCCATGATCCTTTCAAGATTTTCAATCTCTCTTATCTTGGCCAGTATTTCCTGCAGTGAGTCCTGACTGGAATATACAGTCTCAATCCTCAAATCCAGATCCCTGGATATGGTCATAAGCTTTTTAAAATCTGAATCCATATCTTCAATTCTTCTGCGCTCATTAAATATTTTGTTAAGTTTTGCTGTAACTTCTTCCGTCATTTTTTTAGTATTTGACAGTTGAGACCCAATACCCTGCACCTCCACCTGCTGAGCCCGCAGCCTATCGATTTCCCTCTTCATTTCTTCAATATGGCCATCTAAAGTTAGCTTAAGCTCATCTGTGCGCTCAAATAACTTGGTCTGGCTGATAAAGCTCTTTACACGCTTATCAATGTCTCTGATACGGCCGTCCATATCTTCCTGCAATTCTTTAGTTCTTTTAACAAAATCTATCTGAAAAGCTCCAAGCTCTTTCTCAAGATTTTTTAAAGCAGACTCACTCCTTTCATTTAGCGCATTTTCCAGCTCTATAATAGAATCAGAAATATTCTTAAGCTCATTTTTCAGATCCGACCTCTCCTGGTTGGTGGCTACTATTAAATCATCCCGTTGAACTGTAAATTCATCTCTCATTTCTTTCAGTCGTTCTTCTGAATCCCGGCTTATTTTCCTCATATCTTCAGCTACAGACTCATTCAAAATATTAAGATCCTTCTTAAAAGTATTAAGAGCTTCCTGTCGTATGCCTTCTATATGCCTGTTAATGTTCTCGCCGAAACTCGCAATAGTCTGCTCTGAGCCGGTAATACGTTCACTTACACTACGCTCGAAATTATCAACATGGTTCTCCATCCGGCCTAACTGATCCATAAAATTATGTTTAATTTTATCCAGCGCCGCTTTCAGATCTTGAGTATATTTCATCTCTACTATTTCTCTTTCAGAAACTAAGCCGGAACTGATTTCTAAAATTCTGTTCTCCATATCGTTTTGCCACTTCCGAACTCTCTCATCCATAGCAAGGTTGCGCTCTTTAAGATCTGTAAAAAAGTCATCCTCAAATACCTGTAATTGCTCAGAGACATTCTGATAAGCTCCTGACTTCAGCTCAAGCAGTTCATCTTCCAATTCTTTCATCCCGGCTTTAAGAGATGAGAACTCCGCCTTGGCCTTCTCTTCTTCTGCTGCAAGCTCTAAAGCGGATTTTTTTAGGAATGCCTGCATTTCCTCCTTAATTTTGGCATTCATCTTGTCCATAAATTGCCTGAGATTTGCCTCTAAGGCTTCAATATCCACATTGGCTTCCTGAAGTTTATTAAAGCGATAATCCACCTCGCCTTCATAATTCTCCAGTTTCTTGTCAATTCTCTGTAAGACGGAAGTTTGAATCCCGTCAGCCGCCAGCTCCACCTTTTCGAGGGCATCAACTTTAAAGCGATCTACACTCTTTTTCAGAGAATTAAACTGTTCTTTCAATTGATCCCTAAAAGCATTAACTTCTGCTAAATTCTTCTTAAGAATTTCTGACCGTTTCAAAACCACCATTGAATCTTTTGAGATCATTTCTTTAAGATTCAAAAAAACCCTGGCTTCTAAAGATTCTCCTTTCTTAGCCGTCACGGCCAACATCTTTTCCTGTTCCTCTAATCTTCGCTCGGCATTGGTAATGCACGATTCAATCGACTTCCGGACAGCTTTTCCCCTATTATCAGCCTCGCTTAAGAGCTTGTTCAAGGATGATACAAACTGATTCGCCAGGCTTGTGCGCTTTGCCTTTCCCTCTAATTCAAACCTCTCAAGACTCTTTTTTAATGAGGCTTCGGTTTCCTTCTCTAAATTAATCCTCCGGGTTTCTACTCGCATAATATAGGAGGAGAAGTCTTTTACCTTCTGTTCCGAGCCCTCAACCTCCCTTCCAAGCTCCTTAATGCGATCCTCTACATCAGCAGAGATCTCTTTGCGTAAACATTGCAAATTATTACTGTTTTCATGGATAAATTTTTTATGAATCTGAGAAATTTCATTTTCCACTTTTTCCAGCTTTGCGGCGGAATTATGAATTCTCTTTCCGACCTTGTCTACAAAAAGAGATTCTGACCGTATTCGTTTCAGATTTTCATCAACCACTGCTGTCATGTTGATGAGTTCATTCAATACACTGTCATATTCTTTAAGACGCGTTTGAATTCCATTAAGATCCACACCCCTCTTATTAAGTCTTTCTTCTACTCCCTGAACACGCTTAAGAATTTCCTTACCTGTTTTTAGATTTACCTCTAGTTCAATGGATAGATCTTTGACTTCGGCCGTTCTATCATCCACCATTTTTTTCAGATTTTCTGTGATTTTGTCAGAAAATCTTTTAACCTTCTCCAGGGAACGGTTGTTTCGGTCGATCTGTCGATAGATTACAAGGATGAAAAGAACAGCTAGAAGGGTAAAAAGATTGCCAAATGAGAAAATCATTGTCCCCCCCCAAATAAAGAACTTTAATATATCTTACTCTCCTGAAGCCCGGTTGTCAACAATTGTCATATCTTATTATTAAATTCCTTAAATTTTTGTAGCCGTAAAATGTAAAATCAGCCACTCCACCGGATTCAGCAGTACGGGATAAATGCCCTGTTTTCATCCCCACATGATGTGCGCCAATAATATCGTAATCATACCTGTCACCAATATAGAGAATTTTATGAGGTGGTAAGACCAAAAGGTCGGCTATCTTAAGGAATGGTTCCGGATTCGGCTTTAGGTAGTTGCACTGTTCAGAACAGAAGGTACAGTCCCAGAACCCTCCCATACCCAGATAATTAATCTTACTATCTACCGGAAAATCGGAAAGAACGGCTAATTTGAATCCCTCTTTTTTTAATCCGTCCAAATTATCCTTTAAATAAGGAAAGGCTTTAATCCCTTTAAATTTCAGCTTCAGATTCTGATAAATATGGTATTCAATTAATTGCCGGGCTTTCTGATAAGGAATGGCCAATCGCTCTGATAAAAGCTCTGCTTGAGTCTTGTGGAAATCATTAATCGGTCTCATCTTTCTGATCTCCGACCTTACCCGGCCAAAGGCTATAAAAAAGCCAGGATGTATGAGCCCCAGATAGATGGACTTTAAAAAGAGGCGGTAATAAGGATATAATGTTCCATCAAAGTCGAAGGTTACGGCTTTTATGCTCATTGATTATAGGAGAATAGCCTAGCTTCTAGGATTATTCAACTCCGGGTGGGATGAACTCCCCACTGGAATTCAGGCGAACCAGATGTATGTGACAGTTCTTATTCTTATACATGCGTTTAAGCGAGGAAAGGCAGGTTTCCTGATTTCTCTCTAATACAGCCACCCGGAACTTCCCTTTTGTGAAAAAGGGAAATAGAACGACCAGGTGAAAATGCTGCCTTAATGCAGGTTTATCTCCGAATTGGCTATTCAATGAACCGATAAAGAAATTTCCGGGATTGTCTTTAGTTTCCAGATACAACAACAGCTTAAGCTCATCAACCGGATATCCTACATCTTCAATATAGCGGAGAAACTCCACATCCCTTACATCGAAGATCTCCGGATCGGTTATACTAAGACCCGATTGAGCTTCTTGGAGACTGATAGCTAAGTTTCTGGACCAGTCCAATCCAAAATATGGATCCCTATCCTGCTCATATCGCAAACTCCAGCGATGACCCCGGTATTTCAGGTGTTTTTCCTTCAGAACTTCAATATCTAAAAACCTACCCAGTATAGGATAGATAAATCCATCCACAATCCATTTCGAAAATCCCGAGCAGTTTAAACCGCCTTTTGTATTTATACGGCTTCCGGAAATAGAAACATATTCGCCTTTAGCGTCCATAGCTCCATCTTCAGCATCGGGAATATGGGGCAGATATTCTCGAATTATATTTAAAAGCCGCATTGTTTTTCGGTCAGCTTCTTCACAGCCTTTGTATAACAGTAAAGACCAGTCAACCGTTGAATATGAAAGCGCCATAACTTCAGAGAATGGAGCAGTTAACAGAGATAAAAAATCGGCAGGCAGGATTACATGCCGATAGATTGGAACACTAAAAAGAATAACATCCATGGTGCTTCTATCGCCCAGCGGGAAAAGCCGAATAAAACAGTCCGGGTGATTGCGAATAAATACCTTGATTTGAATAAATCTGCCATCCCTGTAATCCCGCTTAATAATATAATTGCCCTCTCCGGCAATGGAGAAAGAAGAGTTATTTTCATTTAGAAAAAGCAGATATATTGAACCGGCTTTTGATTCTGATCGTACTTTTACCCGGTGCGCAGATTCTCTTTGGCGCAGCGTACGTACCGGATTCAGGTGGAACTTACGGGAAATGCTTTGAACAGGATCTGTAATCAGATCTTTTAGAGCCAAGCGCGCCTCATAGTTTTCAGGCAGAGCATACTCTCTGAAGGCTCTTAAGTCCTGTGAATAGACCATGATAGGAAGAATAATGAATATGCTAAGAGAGAAGTATATCTTCATCAATATAATTTACGGAATTCTTCATGCGATTCTTCAGTGTTTCAACATCTGATGCAAATAGGGGGCTGATCTCAATACGGTATATTGACCTTCCCTGCTCGTCTCTTGGAACCCCAATCCCACACTTTTCAAGCCAGTGTGCATATTTCTCAATATATCCCTGGGTACAGGTTTCAACAGAATCAACACCGGTTCTATTTTTCAGAGGCGCAAACTCCTCCTTACGACTCGTTTCAAAGAAAACCGGATTTCGGGCTATAGGAATCGCGTCAAAAATAAACATCTCAAACTTGACACCTTCCCTCTCTTCAACCCGGCCTCCTCCAGGTCCTGGAATAAAAACTCTCATCTTTTTTCGTGCCTTATGAAAAGGCAGGTTTAGAGCTTTTTTTGATAAAAATAGTACATTCAGAATATGAATGGCGATAGATCCATGGGAGAAGAGGAGTTTTCCGCTCTCATCCTTAGCATACATGTTCTCGGCATCCAGGTCGGAGTATTCGATAATTCCGGGTTTACCGCCCAATAGACCGATAGTACCAATCCTCTCTTCAGGGACGGCCTTTTCCATTACCTTTGAGGACATCTCAGAGTTTTTAAAGCAATGCATGCCCAAAAACATCGCGTCCGGTACATTTACAAGCGGATTGTCAATCTGAAAACAGAACAACTCCTCTACTCCCAGCTTAAGCATCTCTTTATAAAGCCCCCAGTCCTTTAGAGCCGCAGCAACTCCGCCGTGTCCGTTTGGATTCTTAAACAATCCCCCGTCCGGAGCTAAAATCAGCTTTCCATCTTCAGTCAGGGATGGATTTTCATTTTGGCAAAAGAAACGCACCTCTTCTTCAGGCAGTCCCCAGAAGGAATTGCGCTTAAAGGCATCCATAATAGTTTTATGATTCTGATGACTGGTCATTATATACCAGTACTGTGGTATACCCAATTTCTTGCGCGCAGAGAGTATCTTCTCGGCGAATATCTGGAAAAGAGATGCTTTGCGAAGGGGTGAAATCGGATACATGCCCTTTGGGCCTTCGAATCCTAATCTTGATCCCTGTCCGCCCGCAACAGTCAGATATCCGACCCTGCCTGAAGCAAGTAACTGTTCTCCCAACCTGCGAATTTCTGAACGACTCCGCCATTCATTTTGAGAGATAAAGGGAGCAGGGGATATTTCAGGTACGGTCTGATTGTTTACTTTTAGATTCTTGATCAGAGAATTAAGCAAATTCAAGTCAAGGGCAGCCAGATCGCTCATCAGCTTAGCTTTCCGGCTTTCCGCTCGATCATGCCAGAAATCAAAAAGATGTTCCTGGCCCAATGACGAAAACTGCTCTATTATCTCCTTCTCGCTCATAACCCATCTTTAATCTTTCTTAATCATTGCCCATATATTCAGCATATCACTTTTGATCTCTGCGACTTTTGATTTTAGATCTAAATTGGATGGTCTCAGTTCTAACCAGATTCTCTTGCGGGCTCCCTCGATAGTGTATTTATTATCATAGAGCAGATGTTTAACCCTGAAAAGGATCTGAATTTCCCGGTCGGTATATTCTCGTCGTCCGGAATTATTCTTTTTAGGAGCGATAAAAGGAATTGAGTCTTCCCAATAGCGTATGACATATCTTTTTACCTTAAGAATCCTGCTTACATCGCCTATAGAAAACTTCTTCATACCGGGTCAGTCTTCTTTAAACTTCAGGTGGATGTGAATATTACCAAAGCCCAGGTCCTGCTGAATCCTGTTTTTTAAATACCTCTTATATATTAAAGGGAACGCTTTCAGATGATTTACAAAAAAAATAAACTCAACCGGATTAATTCCTACTTGAGTTGCGTAATGAATTTTTACATTCCTGCCACGAACCGGAAGAGAATAATGCCGGACCCAGTCTTTAAGAGCCTGATTCAAATGGGAAGTATCAACACGGTAGTGTAGCTGTTTCCAGAGTTTTATGGATGTATCAAGCAGCCGACGTATTCCCTCTCCTGTAAGTGCCGAAAGAGGGAGAACCGGTACAAAATCCATTACGGGAAAGAGGAAGTGAATCCTATCCTTTATAGCATTAAGCTGATTGGGTACAGGGATGAGCAGATCCCATTTGTTCAGAACAAAAATAATGCCTCTGCCCTTTTTTCCCACTAAAGAGGCGATTTTTTTATCCTGCTCTGATAATCCTTCCCTTGCTTCGATGAGAAGAAACACAATATCAGACTCATTAATACTTCGAATCGCCCTGTTAACAGAGTAGTACTCAACGGCATCCGTAATTTTTCCTTTCCGGCGAATACCTGCAGTATCAATGACCTGAAAGGGAATTTCTTTATAGATCAGTCTACCTTCAATTGTGTCCCGCGTAGTACCGGGTTTCTCAGAAACTAAAGCTTTCTCTTCATTCAATAAGAGATTGAGCAGTGTGGATTTCCCTGTATTCGGTTTTCCCAGTATTGAAAGCCGTATATAGTCTTTTTCAGCCTCTTCAATATAAGGCGCGGCCTGACGAGCAGCATCCAATATCAGTTTTTTAAGCTGCCGGATATTCCGATTATGTTCTGCGGATACACCCAGGAGTCTATTAAAACCTAATTCAAAGAAATTCCAGACCGAGTCCTCCTGTTTTCTGCTGTCTACTTTATTAATAACCAGAATCAGCTTTTCTTCAAATTTTCTGATCTGTTCAATAAATGTATAATCTTCACCGCTTAATGAGTTTACATCCACAACCAGCAGGATAAGACCCGCCTCAGAGGCAATCCTAACACTACGATCCGAAATGCATTTTTGCATTTCTCCTGTCTCCAGATTAAAGCCGCCTGTATCAACAAGCAGGAAGCGAGAGTCATCGATGGTGCATTCAGATTCAACTGCATCCCGGGTAACTCCGGGGGTAGGGTCGGTAATGGCGCGGTGTTTGCCTAACAAACGATTAAACAGGGTGGATTTACCTACATTTGGTCTGCCCAGTATGGCTACTTTGAAGAGCTTTTCTTTAATAGGAGATGAAATCAAACCGCTCCTCCATCCAGGCCTTTACGTAATCATCAATCTCTCTATAAGACTTCATCTCCATAATGGAACCCACAATATCTTCAGCATCAGCTATGGTAACAGACCTTATTATTTTTTTAATTTCCGGGATCCCTATGGCGCTCATACTTAATTCATCTAATCCGAGACCCAGCAAAATGACTGCGGAATTGGTATCCCCTGCCATCTCCCCGCACATACCCACAGGAATTCCCTGCCCGTGGGCGTTGTCAATAACCAGCTTAATAAGGCGCAGGACCCCTGGGTGAAAGGGTTCATAGAGATAGGCGATTCTTTCATTCTCACGATCAACGGCAATCATGTATTGAATTAAGTCGTTTGTCCCAATGGAGAAAAAGCTTACCTTTTTAGCAAGAATGTCCGAAGTAAAGGCAGCTGAAGGAACTTCAATCATAATCCCTACAGGCACATCATTATTAACTGAATATCCCTCTCTATCTAATTCATTTTTTGATTCATCCAGCAATTCCAGTATGTCATTGAGCTCCTCAATACCGGAAATCATGGGGAACATTATTTTTAGATTTCCGTATACGGACGCTCTTAAGAGGGCTCTTAATTGAGACTTAAATATATCCGGTCTGGATAAGCAGAATCGTACCGACCTCCATCCTAAAATCGGATTAGTCTCATCACCAGGCTTAACACCCGGAATAATTTTATCCCCTCCTAAATCAAGGGTCCTGATGGTAACACTCTTGGGCTTCATAGATTCCAGTACATATCTATAAGCCTCAAACTGCTCCTCTTCAGATGGAAAGCGACCGGGAAGAATATAGAGGAATTCTGAGCGGTACAGTCCTATTCCATCAGCGCCATGAGCTAAAACTGAATCTATCTCTTCGGGCACCTCAATGTTTGCCTCCAATTGAATCAGTTTTCCATCCCGTGTTTCAGCGGGCAGCTCATTCAGATTGAGTAGTTGAAGTTCATGCTTTTGCCAGGCCTTTTTATTCCCGATGTACTTTTTCTTTGTATTCTTATCTGGCTGAACAATAACCATACCCTCGTTGCCGTCGACTATGATCTCATCACCAGACTGTACAAACTTAGTAATATCTGAAAGCCCAAGCACTGCAGGTATTTCAAAGGATCTGGCTAAAATGGCCACATGTGAGGTTTTTCCTCCCGCATCGGTTGCAATACCGATGACCATACGCTTATTCATGGATATAACATCCGAGGGAAGCAAATTATGAGCAACCAGTATGCATTCCTCTTTTAAATCAGCCAGGGAGATCTTCTTCTGATACATGAGATGACCCATAATTCTTCGGGATATATCATGAAGATCGATAATTCTTTCCCGGAAATAATCATTACCGGTGTCATTTAACTTAGTAGTCATGTTCTCAATAACGCTTAGGAGAATCTGTTCTGTATTTTTCTCTTGCCGCCGCAACTGTTCATTAATCTGTTCAGCAAAGGATGGATCTTTCAGCATGAGCAGATGGGATTCAAGAAATTTCTGTTCCTTTTCACCCATTTCATTGCTGATCCGGTCTCTAAGTTTTATTATCTCTTGGGCCGCCTTTTCAACTGCACTATCAAAGCGCTCAAACTCATAGGCCACCTGTCCCGGTGATATATCATAATCAGGAATTGAAATGATGTCCTCTGAGTATATGAATGCCCGTCCTATAGCTATGCCCGGCGAGACCATTATACCCTTGTCAAATTTCATTTGATTGATACTATAAGAACTTTTTCTTTGACTGTCAAATCAATCAGTCTCATCTCTTTGCCGATAATAAAGTAAATATGGCAAGAAAAAAGAATACAATAGGATGCCTCTTCTATATAGCTTTGGTACTGCTTGTCTTAGTCGTTTTTCTCTTTAACCGCAGCACTGTTATGAAAGTTCTAGATAAAACCGGATTCCTTAAGGTGTTACAAAAGGAGAAGGAGAGCCCGGTGGAAGTTGTGATTACTCCGATAGATTCACAACCTGAAAAAGAGAAAGATAATGAAGATATAGTTGTAAAAATAGACAATAAGGAGAAACCTGCAGAAAAAAAGGAAGAAGAGCACCCGCAGCCTAAAATACGTAAATCAAGACTCTTTTTTATACTGGTTTCTAATGAGGGTGAAATTAAATTAAAAGGCGTTATTCGTCCGGTTGAGTATCAGGATGCACCCTTAACAGCAACCCTGGAATCTCTGATCAAAGGCCCCCTACCGCCTGAAGTTAATCAGGGATTTATAAACTTGATCCCTACGGACGCCCGGCTCCTGAACGTTTATATAAAGAAGGATACCGCTTTTTTAGATTTTAATGAGGCATTCCGGTTTAATTCTTGGGGCAAAGAAGGACTGATCGCCCAATTAAAACAGGTTGTATATTCTGCCACAGAATTTTCAAACGTTAGGAAAGTGCAGATACTCATAGAAGGAAAGATTACAGACTATATAGGACCTGAAGGTACATATATCGGCAAGCCACTTTCACGAGACTCCTTCAGGTCTTGAAATCTGCTCATTTTCCGCAAGAAATCACAATTTCTTTCACCTTATCAAGAATATCAGCTTTAGTAATAAGTTCTTCCTTAGTTATAAAAAAGAAAAACTCGATGTTCCCCTTACGGCCTCGGATAGAGGAGACTGCAAGCTTAGATACATAGGCCCCTTCGCCCCATAAATCCTCTATCAGATGAGAAAGAATGGCAAAATGCTTAGTTTCATCCACAATACCTCGAAAATTCCGATCAGGTTCCGCCCACTCAAACTGAGGCTTAATGAGAGCTATTAGCCAGCCCTTGCTCACAATAGATAGTAGATGAGATGCAACAATGCGTACGGATCGAAAGGAGATGTCTGCTACAGCTGCATCCGGAACTGTCGAGAACATCTCCCGATTCACAGACATAACATTAGTTCTTTCAAAAACCTCGACTCGCTTATCCTGTCTCAAAATGAAATCAAGCTGATTATAACCCACATCTATAGTATATACTTTACGCACACCTCTTTTTAAAAGACAATCGGTGAATCCTCCCGTAGAGGCTCCTGCATCAATAAATACTAAGTCTTTGATTTCAACCTGCCACGTACTGAGAATGGAATCAAGCTTTTCTCCGCCTCTGGAAACAAAGGCTTTTCCTGACTTAAATACTATTATGCTTTCTTTCTCGACTGGTGCTCGTGGTTCTCTGATCTTTTCACCATTAATAAAAACTTCACCACAGAGTATTCGTGCAAAGATCTCCTTTCGTTTTAAACCAGGATAGCGTAAGGCCAGAAGTTCAGACAGTAAATATTTATTTCCACTCATTATGAGCTTAAAGTCGAGAATTCCTTTTTTATCCGCTGGATTGACACTGTTTTTCCACTGTTTACATCAATCTCTAGCAGTACTCCCATAATAACCGGTGTTGAGTCTTCAACTTCCATTTTTATAGGCATCTGTGAAAGACACCTCCTTAGCGAAATTTCTTTTTTCATACCAATCACACTGTCAACAGGTCCAGTCATACCGATATCGGTGATATAGCCTGTACCTCCATTTAAAATTTTTTCGTCAGCCGTCGGTACATGACTATGTGTTCCCACCAGGGCGCTTACCTGTCCATCGAGATAAAGACCTAAGGCTTCTTTTTCCTGAGGCACTTCAGCGTGAAAATCTATAATAATAAGATTAGTTTTTCTCCTTAACCGGCGCACTATTTCCCTTCCAACTTGAAATGGACAGTGCAGGTGGGAAAGATGCATCCTTCCTTCCAGATTCAGGATAGCTATCGGAATATCTTTTTTATTAATAATAAAATGCCCTTTTCCTGGCACTCCGGGTGGATAATTTTCAGGCCGCAGCAGCCTCTCTTCAAAGTCTAAAAGAGGCAGGATTTCCCGGCGCTGCCAGATATGATTCCCGGAGGTAATTACATCAACACCGGATTTGAAAAACCTATCGGCAATCTCCGGGGTCAATCCAAGACCGTCTGAGGCATTCTCCCCATTTGCAATAACAAGCTCAACATTGTTTTTTTTAATAAGAGACTGTAAACCCCAAAATAACGCTCTACAGCCAGGTTGTCCAACCACATCGCCGAGAATTAGTGTTTTTAATGAGCTGATCAACCGTTAAATTACTTCCTTCCTATCTGGCATATTCAACAATTCTCGTTTCCCTGATTATGGTTACCTTGATTCTCCCGGGGTATTTTAATTCCAACTCTATTTTCTTAGCAATGTTTTTAGCTAGATTCTTTGCCCCCTCATCATCAACTTCATCATTGTTGACCATAATTCGAAGCTCGCGGCCTGCCTGTATTGCAAAGGCCTTCCCAACGCCGGAATACCCTTCAGCTATCTTTTCCAGATTTTCTAATCGTTTAAGGTAGTTATCTAAAGTTTCCCGTCTGGCGCCTGGACGCGCTGCCGATATTGCATCGGCGATCTGAACTATCACCGCTTCAAGGCAGTTGGGTTCAATATCATTATGATGGGCGCCTACAGCATTGATGACTTTAGGGTCCTCTCCTATTTTACGGGCGAGTTCTAAACCAACTTCGGCATGATTGCCCTCACCGTCCGTTTCAACACCTTTCCCGATATCGTGAAGCAGTGCGCCGCGTTTGCAAAGCGATACATCTGCACCAACTTCAGCAGCTAAGGCTCCTGCGATTATGGCCACTTCTTTGGAATGAGCTAAAACATTCTGTCCATAGCTTCTTCGGAAGTGAAGCCTGCCCAGTGCCCTTATTCCTTCGGGACTGATATTATGAATACCAAGGTCGAAAAGAACTTTCTCACCCTCTTCATAGATAGCCTGCTTGACTTCTTTGGTTACCTTCTGAACGATTTCCTCAATCCTGGCCGGATGTATACGTCCATCCGATATAAGCCTTTCTAAGGCAATCCGTGCAATCTCCTTTCGGATCGGATCGAAACAGGAAACGACCACTGCTTCTGGAGTATCATCAATAATGACATCCACTCCTGTCAATGTCTCTAAGGTTCTGATATTTCGTCCCTCTCTTCCAATAATTCTACCTTTCATTTCATCATTGGGCAGACTTACCGTTGAAATTGTTACTTCAGAACTTACCTCAGTTGCAATTCTTTGAATAGTTGAGACAATGATTTCCCGTGCCTTTTTCTCGGCGGTTATTTGAGCTTCCTGCTCGATTAAGTTGATTTTAACCTGAGCTTCATGCAGTGCCTCGTTCTCAAGGCTTTGGATCAGAAGCTTTTTGGCCTCCTGTACCGTTAATCCTGAGATACGCTCAAGTTCTTTAATCCACTTATCCTCTTCATTCTTGAGTATATTTTCTTTTTCAGTTATCAACCTCTCGCGGTTTGCAGCGGATCTCTCTTGCTTTTCAAGAGAATCCATCCTTTTTTCTAGGTTCTCTTCTTTCTGTAATAATCGTCGTTCTAATCTTTGTAATTCATTCCGTCTTTCTCTAGTTTCTCTTTCTAGTTGATTTCTTTCCCTGATCAATCTGTCTTTGCCCTCTAATAGGGCCTCTTTCTTCTTAGATTCTGCTTCTCTTAAAGCCTCCTGTATTACCCGTTCGGCTCTCTGTTCTGATGAAGAAAGTTGAAATCTGGCATACAGCCATCGAATCAGCCAACCTAGAATCAAACCAGCAAGAGGAAGAAAGACAAACAAAATGATGCTCATTTTCTTCCTCCATCCAGTCAGTTCTAGGTAATATTAAATTTATTTGATAGCTTTTGTCAAGAATCCGCAGAGTGATATATAACCTAGAATATGTTGAGCCTCTTGATAATATCTTGAATATCTCGGCCTTTTTTAAGAGGCAGACCGAGAAATAGAAATGCATCATGACCCTGGTACTTAGATGGCAGAAAGACAGCTCCCTGTAAATAATTAAGATCTTCTTTATTAAACTTCTTTTTTAAAGCTGTGATACTCTTAATTCTCTGATTTACAATAGCCGCTCTTCTTTCTCTAAGAAAATTATCAAAAAAAGGCTCAGCCATCGAAAATAATAGTTTTTCCGGCTGATCAATGATTCCGACTTTTACAACTGGATAATATGTTTCTCCTTTTTTTTGAAGGATGGCTGCATTCATTGCCTTAATTTTACTGGATAGCTCCATTAAAGACCTTAAGCTACGTATCTCACTCGAGATGTTCATAAAATAATTGAGATAGCTGTCATAATCCAACCCGTTATCAGTGAATTGTATCTTCTTAGCCTTCGGTTTGCTTACCAGGTTCCGCTCAGGTATATTCCACTGTTGAAATTCTCCAACCACGTCAAGCAGATCCAGTGTATCCCCTTTACCTAAAAGCTCTCCAATTCCGGATGCAGTAACAGAATCCGCTCCTTTCTTCCTCTCAGTCAGAACAGATTTAGCTAAGGCCATCAAGCCCTTTTCGACTTTCTTTTCTTTTTGTGCAAACATCTCTTCCTTAATCTGGTAAACTCCATCTTCCATCACAACACTGGTTCGATGCTCCTGGACGAGCTTCCTTACCTCAGGAATGGAATATACTTTAATCACTCCTTTCTCAATAAGTTTTTGTATTTCCTGATTCTCTTCAATCCATTCTCGCCCTTTTACCTTGAATTCCTCTGTTCCTTCAAAGACTACAGCTTCTTCTGCAGCTTCAACCCCTTCTACTTCCTCAACTGCTTCCGGGGCTTCCAACTCCTCAACCTCTTCTACCTCCTCGGCTTTTCCCACAGCTTCGGCACTCGCAGTCTCTTCAAGCTCTTCTTCGGCTTCTTCTACTAAGGGCAACTCGTCAAGCTCTTCCTGAGGTTCAGGCGGGAGTCGCTCAATTTCCTTTACAGTTTCCAGTTCTTCGAGTTTTTCAGCTTCCGCCTCTTCAAGTTCTTCCACCACTTCTACAGCTTCAATCTCTTCTACTTCCTCTACTTCTTCTACTTCCTCTACCTCTTCTACTTCCTCTGCCTCTTCTACTTCCTCTGCCTCTTCAAATTGAGCCTGCTCAGCCTCTTCAACCTCATCAACTCCGATCTCTTCCACGACCACCGGTTTTTTAATAGGTGCTTGTACTTGGACAACTTCCTGTGTTGAGAGAGTAATTCTACCTCTATCAAGTGCCTTTTGAATCAGTTGTTCTATACCGGCTATATCGAGCTTTTCGTGTTCTGCCTGTCCTATCTTGGCTTCAATGATAGAAATAATCTCATCCCAACCCTTATCAATTAATCCATCCAGTTCTGCTTCTTTATCTTGTGCTATCCTTCCAATACCCTTCTTAATTCTCACTTTTAAATCAGACCTGCTGGTCATCAGCTCCCTGCGCCATTTTTCCCAATCTACCCTTTCTTTTCCTTCTATAAATTCCTGTAAAACCTCAATCTGGAATCGCTTAATCCGCTGAGACATGACTATTAAAGGATCCTGCTTGAGGTTTAAAAAGAGAAACACAATTAAAAAGACAGTGCAGAAGAAAGAGGCTAACAGCACGGCCTGCATTAAAGGTTGTAATTCAAACTCGGAGAAAGGAATTAAAAGACAAATAAATCCATATCGATCATCAGCTCTTCCAAGGTACAGATATCTCTTCTTCTCAGTTTCAGAGGACTCGAATATTAAATTGTCTTTGAATAGATCTTTTTCGCTTTGTTTTTTCCATATGTCTAAAATACTGTCTGTAATAAGATTCTTATCTGAAACAGGAGAGTTCATTACCATACCCTGCTGACCAATGATAAACAGATATCTGAAATTCAATCCCGGTATTCGTAACAAATATGTGGATAGATCATTTTTTGACATGTAAAAAAGTGCACTTCCCCTGTAAATGCCACTATGAATCACTGGAAAGGAATAGATAATACGCTCCCGATCTCCGTCAAGTATGACTTTAGGGCTATCATCCTCAGCAGTGATAAGAAGATCTCCTGGGAGCGCTCCTTCTGTTTGATCGAGATTATAATAGATAGTACTGAAATCTTCTTTTACCCTGATATCCTCAGGTAAGGTACTGTAATGTATTTTTCTTCCATCTGAGTCAAGGAGACGCATTAACTGGAGATTGCTGTAATCTTCAAGGAGTTTTCCGAAGAAATTTATCCTGTTTTCGATATCTTGCTCACTCTGCTGACTTAAGAAAGCGCTTGATACCCATGGCTTTTCTCTAATAGAGCTAAATCGTTCAATGTTGTCCCTATGATACTTATTGATCTTATCAGAGAAAGTTTCTAACTGCTTTTCAAACTCTCTTATGATCCTGGGCTGAAGAAAGGAAGTAGCTAAGAAATCGAACAATCCTGAAAATGCAATCAGGGCAAATGCACTGAATATAAATAAAGAGACTAAGAGACTCAAAGAGATTTTTAAGCTCTGCCGCATCCCCGGGGTGCACCCTCCCGCTTTTTTTTTCCTATCTATAATATCGGCTTTAATTTTAACTTTACATACACTTAAAATGGTTTCATCTTTAGAGAGTAAAAAACTAATCCCCAATTTAGCAAGAGAAGAGCTAATAGCAATATTACTCCATACATGCTGGTTTTTCCAAAACGAATCGCCGGATTATATTTTTTATTATTATAAACCTTTTCGAACAATGCATCGAGGCTTCCTACAATATCTTTGCGCGAAATAGACTTTTTTTCCTCTACCAGGCAGTTCAAATAGAAAAGGGTTTTTGAGATGCAACTTCCAAAACGTCCGGGAAGATTTAAATTAGAACGAACACTGAATCTGGACAGATACATTAATCCAATAATTGTAAGAGCTTTAGATAAACCTGAATTCAGAGAACCTTCAGTAATGGGAAAGGGACCAATCTTTACTAAAACCTTTCCTAATGGAGAGAACAAGTTCAACACCACAGTGGAAATAAAAAATACAAAGCTTCCTAATAGGATTATACGTTGTTTGAGAATATAGCTTATTACTGCAAATACAAGAATTTGATAAAATTTGATAAAAAGATTGTGCTGAAGAATTATTGTGGGTGCAATACAGAACCCTGTGATAAATAAAAAGGAGGAAGATACATGCTTGTCAAACCAGGAGTCTTCCTCGCTTACTGACTGTTTCACATCCTATTCAGGCTAATCCTCTTTCGCAGCCTGCTCTTTCTTCTTTTTCTTTCTTACTACTTCTTTTCTCTCTACAAGCTCTAAAAACACCATCTCAGAAGCATCTCCGAACCGCCTTCCCAATTTTAAGATCCGTGTATATCCGCCGGGACGCCCCTCGAAGCGCGGTGCTATTTCAGTAAACAATTTGTCTAAAACATTATCTTCAATAATCCTCTTAGCAATAATTCGTCTGTTGTGTACAGAATCTGTTTTAGCCCTGGTAATCATCTTCTCAGCAACTCTTTTAATTTCCCGGGCTTTTGCTTTAGTTGTTTTAATTCGTTCATATCTAAAAAGGGCTGTAACCATACTTCGATATAGAGCTTTTCTATGGCTTCCTTTTCTTCCTAATCTGTTAAATCCCATTCTATGCTTCATCAATCGTTTCCTTCTGTTCCGGTTCCGGAGTTTTCAACTTTTTGAGAGCACTGTAATCTTTCATCCCTAAAGATAGCACTCTCTCCTGTAATTTCTCTTTAATTTCCAGCAGTGATTTCTTACCAAAATTCCGTGTCTTCGCAATTTCATCCTCAGTCTTTTTAATAAGGTCTCCGATAGTTCTGATATTGGCGTTTCGAAGACAATTGCTTGATCGTACGGAGAGCTCAAGCTCCTCTACAGGTGTTTCTAATAAAGCCCTGATGCGCGTCTCTTCCTCATCAGTTTCATCATCATCTAAAGCTGCATCTTCATCAAAATTTATGAAAATAGATAGATGATCTTTAGCGATCTTGGCAGCCTCAGCAAGAACATCTTCCGGGGCAATACTGCCGTTTGTCCAGATTTCTAAAATTAATTTATCATAGTCAGTTCTTTGACCTACTCGTGTGTTTTCCACTCTGTATTTTACTTTCTGCACCGGGCTAAATAGAGCATCAATAGGAATCGTCCCAATAACATCAATATATTTCTCACTGCGTTCAGCCGGTACATAGCCACGCCCCAAATCAATCTGAATCTCTAACTCCAAATTTGCTTTCTCCATCAAAGTAGCAATCTGGAAATCCGTATTAATGACTTTAACAGTGCCATCGGCCTCAAGATTCTTAGCTAGAATTTTGCCCGGGCCCTTGGCCTCTATAACTACGACCTTTTCTTCCTCGTCATTGGATAACTTAAGCTGTATCAGTTTAAAATTATTTAGGATTTCAGGTGTATCTTCCACGACTTCCGGAATCGGCTCGAATTCATTGCTTATCACCTTTTGTGTTCCGTCTTCATTATAGCTGGTAATGCGGATTGCAGTAATTGCATACCCCTGTATAGAAGAGAGTAATATTCGCCTCAAGGTGTTTCCCATGGTTAGCCCATATCCACGCTCGAATGGATAGGCTATAAATTTTCCATATTTTTGTTCAACCTCGCTATGCTCAAAGGTGATACCTTTAGGCCTTTTGAATCCTTTTAATAGATTTCTTCGCGCCATCTGCTTTCCTTATTTAGAGTAAAGCTCTACAATTAGCTGTTCATGAACTTCGGTTAAATCGACAATATCATTCCTTCTGGGAATTACTTTCACTTTTCCGTAAACCCTATCAGGATCAACCTCAAGCCAGGGAGAAACACCGGAGCGCGAATACTCTTTTAAACTCTCCTTAATTCCGGTCATTTTCTTGCTGCTTTCCCTGACCTCTATTTCATCTCCTTCATTTACTAAATAGGAGGGTATATTGACTTTTCGACTATTTACCATGATGTGGCCATGTGAAACAAGCTGCCGGGCTTGATTCTTGGAACTGGCAAAATGCATACGATATAGAATATTATCAAGCCTTCTTTCCAGGAGTATAATCAAGTTATCCCCGGTTATTCCTTTCATACGCTCAGCTTTAACAAAAAATAGTTTAAACTGATTTTCCATCATACCGTAAAACCGTTTTACTTTCTGCTTTTCCCGAAGCTGGATACCATAGTCAGACAATTTCTTCATCCTGGCTCTCGGACCCTTGCCTGGCTTTCCTCTCCGCTTAGTAATAGGGCATTTAGCACTGTTGCATCTTTCACCCTTAAGATACAATTTTACTTCTTCAGCTCTGCAAAGCCGACACTGGGGACCCATATATCTGCCCATACCTTTCTCCCTTGAAACTTATTTAGACTCTTCTTTTCTTCTGCGGCCTGCAGCCATTATGCGGTATTGGTGTAACATCCTGTATAGTTTTAACTTTTAGTCCTAAAGCGCCAAGAGCCCTGATTGCCGACTCGCCGCCAACGCCAGGTCCCTTAATATAAACCTTTACCTCTCTCAAGCCGTACTCCATAGCTTTGCGGGCCGCGGTTTCAGCCGTTGTTTGAGATGCATATGGTGTTGATTTTTTTGCACCTTTAAACCCCAGGGATCCAGCTGAAGCCCAGGAAATCGCGTTTCCCTTTCTATCAGTTACAGTAACAATCGTATTGTTGAATGTTGCCTGTATATATACATTTCCTTCAGCAATATTCTTTTTCTTTTCCCTTTTACCTTTGCTCTTTGCCACTTTCTATTTACCTCCGCATTTACATTCCGGCTAAATCTCTTTTATTTCGCTCCTCTTTTTCCTGCGACAGTCTTTCTTTTTCCCTTACGGGTTCTGGCATTCGTTTTGGTTCGCTGACCTCGAAGAGGCAGCCCCTTCCTATGTCGAAGTCCTCGATAACAGCCAATATCCATTAATCGTTTTATATTAAGTGAAATCTCAGTTCTCAGTCTCCCCTCAACTTTGTAATCACTTTCAATTATCTTTCTTAAAATATTTACCTCTTCGGAAGACAAATCATTCATGTGTCTATACGGGTCAATCCCGGCAAATTCACATATTTTTTTTGCAGATGATCTGCCAATCCCAAAAATATATGTCAGCGATATATCAACATTCTTATTAGGCAGATCAACTCCGGCAATTCTCGCCATATTTCCTCCTACCTCTGTCTCTGCTTATGTTTGGGATTCTTACATATTATCCTTAAAACACCTTTGCGCCGGATAATTTTGCATTTATCGCAAATTTTTTTTACACTTACCCGAACCTTCATAACTATCCTCCCTTAGCCTAGGCGCTTCGCACCGGCATGACGTCCTCGTCTAAGCCGTCTTCGGCATGACGTCCTCGTCACAAATTCCTCGATCGCAGTTTTCCCCTACGCACGAGCCCCTCATGGTGGTGCATCCGTAAATGAGCTTCAATCTGTGACATAGTATCCAGATCAACACCTACCATGATCAGAAGCGATGTACCCCCCATCAGAAAAGCGATAGACGGCGGGAAATTGAACCATGTTTGTACGATAGTTGGAATCACTGCAATTAATGCCAGAAACAGGGCACCGGGCAGAACTATCCGATTTAAAATTTTTGAAAGATATTCCTCCATTTTCTCTGATCGAATTCCTGGAATTGAGCCCCCATTTTCCCTGATATTTTTAGATATTTCAATAGGATTCAGTGTTACCTGAGTATAAAAATAGGCAAAAAATATAATAAGAAGGGTATAAAAGATCACGTAAGGGATTCCGTTAGGCCTCAACCAGGAAGCAAATCGAGACATCCAATCGATCCTGCTTCCCATATTCTGCGCTATCTGTAGAGGAAATATCAGAACCGAAGATGCAAAAATAACCGGGATAACCCCTGAAGGATTAATCTTAAACGGCAGATATGTATTTTGCGCTCCATAGATTTTCCGTCCTATCACTCTTTTTGCATAGTGAATTGGAATCTTACGCTGTCCCTGCTGTTCATAAACGACTAAGGAAACTACCACTACAAACATAAGCAGTATAACAATAACAAAAACCGGGTTGAGTTCCTGATGACGGATCAAATCTATCATAGTATAAAACGCATAAGGGATTCGTGTAACTATACCTGCAAAAATTAATATTGATATGCCGTTGCCGATTCCTCTCTGTGTAATCTGTTCACCGAGCCACATTAAAAAAAGTGTTCCTGTGGTAACTGTAAGCATGGCAATAAACGTATACGGCAGCCTTGCCATTGTCAGTGCATCCGGTATTCTGTCAATATATGCCGTAACAGCAAAAGACTGGATAAGGCAGACTACAACAGTTCCATACCGGGTATATCTGTGTATTTTTTTTCGGCCACCTTCCTCCTCGGATATCTTTTTTAATTTGGGGAATACCAGTGTCAGCAGCTGCATTATGATTGACATGGAGATATAGGGCATAATCCCGAGCATAAAAATTGAAAAATTTTTAAACGCCCCTCCGGCAAAAAAGTCTAAATAGTCTGTGATTCCCATTGTCCCGGCGCTCTCCTGAGCTACCATGTAGAGCTTAAGTGCATTCAGATTAACACCAGGAATGGGAATGTTTGCTCCAAGCCGGAATATAAATAGAATAAATACTGTAAATAGTATTCTCTCCCTTAGATCCTTAACCCGGAAAATGTCCAAAATCGGATTAGCCGCCATTATTTGCTACCCTTTTTCCACCTGTCTGTTCGATTATTTCTCCGCCTATTTTCTGTATCTTTTCTTTAGCACCTGCTGTCAGTTTATCGACATCTATAATAAGCTTTTTTGTTATCTCACCATTTCCCAACACCTTAATTGGATGCCTCTTTGACCGGATGAGTCCTTTTTCTAAAAGGCTTTCCCGATTTATTTTATCTCCATCCTTGTAGACATTTAAAGACTCAAGCCTTACTAAAGAGTATTCTTTCTTAAAAGGATAATTGGAAAATCCTCTGCGAGCTATTCTTCGATAAAGGGGCATCTGTCCTCCCTCAAATCCCAATCGAACTCCCCCGCCGGAACGCGCGTTCTGACCTTTTGTCCCTCTGCCTGCAGTGGATCCACGGCCTGTTCCGGTTCCTCTTCCGAGTATCTTTCTCTTCCTTGTAGCTCCCTTAGGTTTTCCCATATTAATCCTTTCCATTATAATTCCTCGACTTCTAAAAGATGAGATACCGACCTAACCATGCCAAGAATAGAGGGGTTTGCTTCCTTTTCAGTAACAGAGCCTATTTTTTTCAATCCTAAAGCTTCCACTGTCTTGCGCTGATCCGGTTTTCTCCCAATTACACTCCTGACTAATTTAATACGTATCTTCATGTTAACCCCATAAATCCTTTAGAGCTTTTCCGCGATTAGCGGCAACAGCTTTAGCATCCATTATTTGCTCGATTCCATTAAATACTGCTTTCACTATGTTCATCTTATTTTTTGATCCTAACGATTTGCTTAGAACATCCTTAATCCCCGCAGCCTCCATAACGGCGCGTACCGGGCCGCCTGCAATAATACCCGTTCCTGGAGATGCCGGTTTGAGTAATATTTTAGCACCCTTATATTTACCGATCACCTGATGAGGAATTGTGTTTCGTTTTAAGGGAACCCGAGTCAACTTCTTTCTGCCCTTCTCCAAACTCTTCTTTATGGCATCAGAAACGTAATTTGCCTTGCCGAAACCATATCCTACATGTCCGTTTCTATCACCTACCACTGATAGGGCGGAAAATGAGAATCTTCGTCCTCCTTTTACGACTTTAGCTATCCGGTTTAACCGGACAAGCTTTTCAACAAAATCCTTTTCCTGTTCCAATATGACCCCCTAAAACTGTACTCCAGCCTTTCTTGCTCCCTCAGCTATGGATTTTATTATTCCATGATAGGAATTTCCATTACGATCAAAAACGATTCTTTTTATCTTCTTCTCATTCAATCGTTCTCCTATAACCTGTCCCAATCGCTCTGCATCAATTACAGTACACTTTATATCCAGTAAATCCTTTTCCATATTCGAGGCAGATGCAAGGGTTCTGCCATGCAAATCATCTATGACCTGTATATAAAGATGACGGTTACTTTTGAATATAGACATCCTCGGTCTATCCGGCGTGCCAGACACTTTTTTGCGGATATGTATCTTCCTCCTCCGTTTACGATTCTTCTTGTTTCCTAATCTATCCACTTTAATACCCTATTTAACTCCGGTTTTTCCTATTTTTCTGCGGACAAACTCAGTCTCATACCGAATTCCTTTACCCTTGTATGGTTCAGGGGGCCGAAATGATCTAATCTCAGCACATATCTGACCGAGCTGCTGTTTATTGAATCCGCTCACATTAATTTTATTATTGCCTTCAACCGTGATGTTAATCCCCTCCGGAATCGGGTACTCAATGGAGTTGGAATATCCAACATTCAAAATCAGGGCTTCTCCCTTTACTTCAGCACGGTAGCCAACTCCGTTAACTAAAAGAACCTTCGAAAACCCTTTAGATACTCCTATTACCATATTGCTGATGAGTTTTCTATAAAGACCATGAAGAGACTTTGACCGCTTGCTGTCATTTTTCCGGAATACCCGGCATGTATCCTTTTCTACTTTAATTTCAACATTTAATAGAAAACTCTGAGTCAGCTTTCCCTTGGCACCGGTCACTGTAATCTCATTGTTATTCACTTCTACTGTTACGCCATCAGGAATCTGAACGGGCATTAATCCAATTCGCGACATGCAATCTCTCCTACCATATGCTGCAAATCAGTTCCCCGCCAATTTTTCTCTCAGAAGCTTTTTTTCCCGTTATGACTCCCTGGGAAGTCGTAACAATAAGTGTTCCATAGCCATTGAGAATGCGGGGCATCTTTCCATATCCGGTGTATACTCTTCTACCCGGTTTGGATAATCTCTCTAACCCTCGAATGACAGGGTTCATCTGGTTATCATACTTGAAAAAGATTCTAATTTGGTTTTTTCCATCCTGACTTATCTTCTTAAAGGTCTTTATATAACCTTCATTCTTCAGGATCTTGATTATTTCTAACTTTAATTTAGAGGTCGGTATATCGACTTTCTCATATTTTACCATATTAGCGTTTCTGATTTTTGTTAACATATCCGCAATAGGATCTGTAACACTCATACACTCCTCTCCTACCAGCTTGATTTGGTTACGCCGGGAATCTTTCCCTCACTTGCCAGTTTCCGGAAACAAATACGGCACATTTGGAATTTCCGCATATATCCCCTTGGTCTGCCGCAAATCCGACACCTGTTTCTCTTCCGGGTCATATATTTAGGTTTTTTTAAAGCCTTCATGATCATGGCTTTTCTTGCCATCAATAAACTCCTTTGTCCTCATGCCGTTTTCGGCTTATACTGTCTGCGGTACTTTCCTGAAAGGCATTCCAAGATGAGCCAAAAGGCTCCTGGCCTCTCCATCTGTTTTAGCTGTTGTTACAATGGCTATATTTAATCCGTTCACTCTTTCGATTTTATCGTAATCAATTTCAGGAAAAATGATTTGTTCCCGAATACCCAATGAGTAGTTTCCATGGCCATCAAAGGCGTTTGGATTTGTTCCACGAAAATCCTTAACTCTGGGTATGGCAATATTGACCAGGCGGTCTAAGAACTCATACATATACTTCCCTCTTAAAGTTACCATAGCTCCTATTTCCATTCCCTGCCTGAGTTTAAAATTGCTTATAGATTTTCTCGCTTTTGTCTTTACCGCCTTCAAGCCCGTTATCTGTGTCAACTCCTTAACTGCTGAATCAAGCAATTTTTTATTCTGTACAGCTTCTCCAACTCCCATACTAACGACTATTTTTTCCAGCCATGGAACCTGCATAACAGAAGTATAGCCGAACTCATCCACCAGCGCCTTTACAATCTTCTTATGATACAGGTTTTTAAGCTTTACTTCTTTCACTTTTCTGCTCATTACAGCTGTTCTCCGCATTTCCTGCAGAATCTGATCTTCTGCTCATTCTCAAATCGGTGTCCGCTCCTTGTTGGCCCGCATTTCTTACAGAGGACCATTACATTAGAAATATGTAAAGGGGCTTCAACCGAAGTGATTCCTCCCTTTTTATTCTGCCCTTTAGGACGGATAGCCTTTTTTACCATGTTGAGCCCTTCAATCACAACCCGTCCCCTATTCCGGTCCACTTCTAAAACTCTACCTGTTTTTCCACGACCTTTTCCGCTAATTATTTTCACATGATCATCTTTCCCGATCTTATATTTAACTGATATTTGTTTTTTCCCCATATGCAGCCTCCTAAAGCACCTCAGGTGCAAGGGAGACAATTTTCATAAAATCTTTATCCCTGAGTTCCCTTGCAACAGGACCAAATATTCTTTTTCCCTTTGGGTTCCGGCCGGGATCAATCAGTACACATGCGTTATCATCAAAGCGAATATATGTTCCATCCGGTCTTCTGTATTCCTTTTTTGTTCTTACGATTACAGCTCTTTCCACATCGCCCTTCTTTACAGGGGCATTCGGTAAAGCATATTTAACAGCAACAACAATAATATCCCCAATACCGGCATTTTTCCGCTTTGTTCCCCCTAGTACTTTTATACACTGGACCCTTTTAGCACCGCTGTTGTCTGCAACATTCAAGTAAGTCATCATCTGAATCATTGTCTTCTCCCGATGCTCCTGCTATTCTACCTTCTCAACTATTTGCAAAAGACGCCAGCGTTTTTCCTTACTTAATGGCCGCGACTCTATGACACGAACAATATCTCCTACCTGGCATTGATTCTGCTCGTCATGGGCTTTTATTTTCTTTGTACGGGTAATATACTTCTTATAAAGAGGGTGCAGCTTTCTCCTGGTTATCTCTATAACTACTGTTTTAATCATTTTGTTGCTCACAACCCTGCCTGTAAGAATTTTTCTATTACCCCTTCCCTCTTTAGCTTTTTCTTCCACAGCTAATCTCCTAGGTCCTTCTTATACCGATATCGTATTCATGAATTATAGTATTAATACGAGCAATTTTTCTCCTCAAGGTTCGCTTCTCTAAGGGATTATCGATATGGCCAATGACATTGCTAAAGCGTAAATCCCTGTACTGTTTCTTCATTTCTTCCCGCTTAGTTATTAATTCTTTATAAGTAAGATCGTTGAATGAGTCTTTCATAACCTTATTCCAGATTCCTTCTGGCAGTAAATTTCGTTCTGATTGGCAATTTACTCCCTGCGAGCCTGATCGCTGATCTTGCAAGTTCCCTGGCCACCCCTCCTATCTCAAACATGACGGTTCCCGGTTTAACTACGGCAACCCAGTATTCCGGATTGCCTTTTCCCTTACCCATGCGGGTTTCCGCCGGTTTTTTTGTATAGGGTACATCGGGAAATATCCTGATCCAGACCTTTCCTTCCCTTTTGATATGACGGGTCATGGCAACCCTGGCAGCTTCTATCTGCCTGTTGGTAATCCATTTGCGTTCAAGTGCAATAAGACCAAAATCGCCAAAGGAAATTCTGTTTTGCCGCGTTGCAATACCGCTCATTCTTCCTCTCTGTTTTTTTCGAAACTTGGTTCGTTTGGGACTCAGCACAATTAACTCCTGGAACTCAAGCGATTTCTCTGTTTCTTTAAAAGAAGCCCGGCATCCTCTTTTTTTTCACTTCCGAAAACTTCCCCTTTGTATATCCATACCTTTACACCGATGGAACCGAAGGTCGTAATAGCCTCTGCAAAACCATAATCAATATCCGCTCTGAAGGTGTGCAGTGGAATGCGCCCCTCCTTGTACTCTTCCGTGCGTGCCATTTCGGAGCCCCCAAGTCGGCCTGATACCTTTATTTTTGCTCCCTGCACTCCTGCTTTGACTGCATTCAGAACGGCCATTTTCATAGCCCTTCTGAAGGAAGCTCTGGCTTTTAATTGTCTGGCCACATTCTGAGCTATAATCTGGGCATTAGTCTCGGGGTTATTGATCTCTTTTATCTTTATCTGTATCTTCTTGCCGACCAGTTTCTGCAGTTTCTTCCCAAGCTTCTCAATGTTGGCACCCTTGGCACCAATAATAACTCCGGGTCTTCCCGTATGTATGATAATCGTAATCCTCTGGGGATGCCTTATAATTTCCACATCCGCAATTTCAGCACCCTGGGCTTCAGTGCTTTTTGCAATAGTTCGTCTTAAGTGCAGATCTTCGTGCAATGTTTCTGCATATATCCTGGGATCAACAAACCATTTGGATTTCCAGGTCTTATTGAATCCTAATCGCAATCCGATCGGATTTACCTTTTGTCCCACATTATTCTCCTGTCTGTCCTATCTCATCCATGACTACGTATATATGGCATGACCGCTTCAGCAGTCGATCAGCTCTCCCCCTGGCTCTGATCCAGATCCTTTTCATTCTCGCACCATCATTTACCTGCAGTTCCTGAACGTACAGCATCTCTTCATCAAGATTTTTATTACTATACAGAGCGTTTGCTGCAGCGGATCGGATGACCTTTTTTAACAGCCGGGCTCCCTTATGAGGTAGGGCATCTAAAAGAGCAATTGCATCGCCATAAGGCTTTTTTCGCACCTTATCCGCGATTCTTCTTACCTTATAGGGTGAAATTCGTACATGTCTTGCGTGCGCAGTGTATCCTTTCTTAGCTTCCATTCAGCCGCCCTACCTTTTAAATGTTTTTCTATCCGATCCACTATGGCCGCGATAAACTCTGGTGGGTGAAAACTCACCCAGTTTATGGCCAACCAGATTTTCTGTAATATATACAGGAATCCACGTCTTTCCGTTATACACAGAAATTGTATAGCCTACCATTTCCGGAATTATTGTTGAACAGCGTGAATAGGTTTTTATCATTTTCTTCTCACCGCTCTTATTCATATCCAGAACCTTTTTATAAAGGCTCTTAGCAATAAACGGTCCTTTTTTAACTGATCTAGACACTAAAAGGCTCCTATCCTCTCTTCTTCACAATAAATTTATCCGATAATTTTTTCTTCTTTCTGGTCTTATAACCCTTTGTAGGTACACCCCAGGGAGATACAGGATGACGTCCTCCCGAGGTTCTCCCTTCACCACCGCCATGTGGATGATCATGAGGGTTCATTACCACACCTCTAACTTTCGGCCTTCGACCCAACCACCGGCTCCTGCCTGCCTTGCCCAGACTGATGTTCATATGGTCCTGATTACCCACCTCCCCGAGGGTTGCATAACATTTTGCAAATACCATTCTCATTTCCCCGGAAGGCAGTTTTAAGGTAACATAATCACCCTCTTTAGCAGCGATGGAGGCACCGGTACCGGCCGCTCTTGCAAACTGACCGCCCCTGCCTAACTGAAGCTCGATATTATGTACGACCATACCTACAGGTATTTTTTCTAACGGCAGAGAATTTCCCAATTCAAGAGGAGCTTCAGGACCACTTACAACAGGAGCACCTGCTTTCAATCCCAAAGGCGCTAGGATATAATGTTTCTCTCCATCCTTATAATGAATAAGCGCTATAAAAGCACTCCTGTTTGGATCGTACTCAATACCGGCAACAATACCGGGAACACCTATCTTATCTCTTTTAAAATCTATAAAACGATATTTTCTTTTGTGCCGTCCGCCTTTTCTACGCACACTGATTCTTCCACCAGCACCTCTTCCAGCTTTAAAGGAGATCCCCCTGGTCAGGGATTTTTCAGCTCTCTCTGAAGTTAACTCTTCAAAGTCTAATCCTGTTTTAAAGCGTGTGCTCGATGTAACCGGTTTATATTTCTTAATTGCCATTTATTTCGCCTTTCAGACAGACTTATGCACCCTCGAAGGCCTGAATCACTTCCCCTGCCGGCAGGGTAATAATCGCCTTTTTCCATCCCGACGTATATCCTATCCGATATCTAACCCTTTTGGGCTTTCTTTTAACATTAACAATATTACATTTTACAGGATGAACATCAAAAAGTTCTCTTAAAGCCTGTATAATCTGAATTTTATTTGCCCTGTCATCTACCTTAAATACATACTTGCGACGTTCGCGCATGAGATTTGTTTTTTCAGTAACAATCGGCTCAATTATGATCTGACCAGGCTCCATCCTAATATCCTCTATTTATCCCTGTAAAACTCATTTAATTTTATAGCTGCTCTTTCAAAAAGCAGTAATCGTTTCCCGTAGAAAATGTCATGAACTCTTAAGCGGTTATAGGATAAAAAACTTAACCGGGGAATATTGCGTCCTGCCCGCTTAATCATAGGATCATCATCACCGAGGATGATAACTGTTCTTCCTTTTGGGTCAGGATCAATATTCTTAAGTATTTTAATCAATTCTTTTGTTTTACCCTTCTCTACGGAGAAGTCCTCAACAATTTTTAATATATTTTCTCGATTCTTAGCTGTCAAAATCGATTTAATAGCTCTTCTTTTAATTTTTTTAGGAAGCCTGTAGCTGTAATCCCTTGGTTTTGGCCCAAATACAACGCCACCTCCCACCCAGATGGGTGATTTGCGACTTCCTGCCCGTGCACGCCCCGTTCCCTTCTGCCGCCATGGTTTTGCCCCGCTTCCTCTAACCTCACTCCGGCCTTTAGTTGAAGCCGTTCCAACTCGTATATTCGCAAGCTCATTCCTCAGGGCATGATAAATCGATCCTTCACTTACCTTCCCGTTAAATACTTCATCGCTAAGGGTTATCTCTTTACTCTCTTTCCCATCAATCCCATAGACCTGTTTTACCACTGCAATATCCTCTTCTTAAGTTTCACCTTCTTTGGTTTCACCTACTTCTTCTTCGCCTTCGTAACAATGACATTGCCGCCCCTTCTTCCGGGAATGGCACCCTTAATCAGCAGAATTCCTCTTTCTTGATCTACCTTTAAAATCTGCAAATTCTGAACGTTTCTCTTTTCTCCGCCCATCCGGCCGGCCATTTTTGTCCCGCGCAGCACCTTTGAAGGTGAAGCTGCCATTCCTGTAGATCCGCCTGCGCGGTGGAACTTGGAACCATGTGTCTTGCAGCCTCCGCTGAAGCCGTGTCGCTTCATTACACCCTGATAGCCCTTTCCCTTTGATACACCCTGCACATCAACGAAACTCAACCCCTCGAACAGTTCAACCCCGATTTTTTGACCAATCTTGAAATCCTTTTCAAAATTCCTTATTTCTTTTAAATTCATGCACGGCTCTACTCCATCGGGGAATTGTCCTGAGTAGGGTTTCTTTATCCTTCTTTTTTTCATAGCTGTTGCGCCCAAAATGACCGAAGAATAGCCATTCCGCTCCACAGTTCTTTCTCCAACTACTGTATTCTGTTCCACTTCAACGACTGTAACAGGGATAAGATTTCCCCCCTCATCAAAAAACTGTGTCATGCCGATTTTTTTACCTATAAGCCCCAACATCTCTTTCCTCACTGCTTAATCTCTACATCAACTCCTGCCGGCAGTTCCAGCTTCATAAGAGCATCCATAACTGCAGTTGTAGGCTCAATAATATCAATCAACCGCTTATGGGTTCTCATCTCAAACTGCTCACGGGATTTTTTATTCACATGGGGAGAACGCAGCACCGTAAACTTATTGATTCGAGTCGGAAGAGGAACCGGTCCTGATACTTTAGATCCGGCTTTCAATACTGTCTGTACAATCGATTTAGAGCTTTGATCGATCAACTCAATATCAAATCCACGCAAACGAATACGAATTCTATCTTTAGCCATTACTCCTCCAGGAATCCAGATGAAGATTATTCTATGATTTCAGTTACTGCTCCAGCGGCAACGGTCCTTCCGCCTTCTCTGATAGCGAATCTCAGTCCCTTTTCAACAGCTATTGTGTGGATGAGTTCCACTTCTAACTCCACATTATCCCCGGGCATCACCATCTGCCGGTCTGAAGGCAGTGTAACCGTACCGGTGATATCAGTGGTCCGGAAATAGAACTGAGGTCTATAGCCTGTAAAGAAGGGGGAATGCCTGCCTCCCTCCTCTTTAGTCAGAACATAAATCTGCGCTTTCATCTTCTTATGGGGTGTAATCGTTCCGGGCTTGGCTAAAACCTGTCCGCGTTCAACCTCATTCTTCTCAATTCCCCTCAACAGGGTGCCGATATTATCACCGGCCCGTCCTTCATCAAGAATCTTGTTGAACATTTCAACCCCTGTGACAACAGTTTTTCTGGTATCCTTGATTCCGATAATTTCCACGTCTTCACCTGTTTTAATAATACCACGATCGACTCTGCCTGTTACTACTGTTCCCCGTCCGGATATGGAAAAAACATCTTCAATTGGCATAAGGAAGGGCTTTTCTGTATCTCTCTGTGGAAGGGGGAAATATGAGTCCATCACATCAAGCAGTTCTAAAACCGAAGCAAATTTTTCCTTATCATCCGGATTTTCCATAGCCTGAAGAGCAGAGCCCTTAATAATCGGTATCTCATCTCCTGGAAAATCGTATTCTTTGAGCACATCTTTAATCTCTTCCTCAACAAGTTCGATAAGATCGGGATCGTCTACCTGATCGATCTTGTTCAAATACACAATGATCGCAGGCACCCCTACCTGGCGTGCAAGCAGGATGTGCTCCCGGGTCTGGGGCATGACCGAATCAGGAGCTGAAACCACCAACACGGCACCATCCATCTGAGCCGCGCCCGTGATCATATTTTTAATATAGTCGGCGTGTCCCGGACAGTCTACGTGAGCATAATGTCGATTATCCGTCTGATACTCAACATGCCGTGTATTGATCGTAATACCCCTGGCCTTTTCTTCCGGTGCATTATCTATATCCTCATACTTCATTAACTTATCACCGTACTTCTTGTTACAGTGCATCGTAATTGCCGCGGTAAGGGTTGTTTTCCCATGATCAACATGACCAATGGTGCCCACATTAATGTGAGGCTTAACTCTCTCAAATTTTGCCTTCGCCATATTATCCTCCTTACATACACTTATATACAAAGTGCAAAATATAACAAAACATATTAAAGTCCGATAATTTTATAGGTTTCCCCGGACTTTTCCTACTATCTCATCCTGGACTGATTTAGATACGGGTTGGTAGGTGGCAAATTGCATGGTATGGGCTGCTCGTCCCTGCGCAATTGTTCGAATGCGCGTTGTATAGCCGAACATACACCGAAGGGGAACATGGGCCTTTACCACCTTACCACCATACCGGTCTTCAATACCTTCGATCCGTCCCAATCGTCCACTCAAGTCGGAAATCAGATCTCCAAGGTACTTCTCTGGGGCGTACACCTCCACATCCATAACCGGTTCCAGGATAGTCGGTTTGGCTTTCTCGAGCCCTGACTTATATGCCATGGAAGCAGCTATCTTAAAGGCCATCTCGCTGGAATCAACTTCATGGTATGAACCATCCAGCAGAATAGCTCTAAAATCTACCATGGGATATCCTGCCAGTACTCCATTATTCATGGCTTCTTCGATCCCCTTATGGACTGCTGGAATATATTCCTTAGGTATTCTGCCTCCAATTACTTGATTTTCAAACAGGAATCCTGTTCCTGCCGGAAGCGGCTCGAAGCGCATTAATACATGTCCGTATTGGCCCCGCCCGCCGGACTGCTTAACAAACTTCCCCTCTGCTTCAACCGTCCTGGCGATCGTCTCTCTGTAAGCCACTTCCGGTCTGCCAATGCCGGCCTGCACATGATATTCCCTAAACAAGCGTTCAACCAGTACTTCAAGGTGAAGTTCCCCCATGCCTGAAATTAAGGTCTGGCCTGTTTCCCGGTCATACCGAATCTTAAAGGTTGGATCTTCATCGGATAGCCTGCCTAAAGCTTTATGCAACTTATCATCATCGGCCTTTGACTTGGGCTCAATTGCGATGGAGACAACAGGCTCAGGAAAAACCATTGATTCAAGGATTACCGCATGTTTCTCATCGCAGAGAGTGTCACCTGTGGTTGTTCTTTTCAATCCTACCGCAGCAGCGATATCACCGGTATGAACTTCATTAATTTCCTCCCTCGAATTAGCATGCATCCGCAGCAACCTTGAGATTCTCTCGCGCCGGTCTGCTGTAGAGTTATATACATAACTTCCAACACTTAATGATCCTGAATAGACACGAAAAAAAACAAGTCTTCCGACATAAGGATCACCCATAATTTTAAAGGTCAGCGCCGTAAAGCTCTCTTCATTACTGGGAACTTTCTCTATGAAATCCCCTGTATTCGGAATAATGGCTGTAACAGGAGGAATATCAACAGGTGCGGGCAAATAATCATTCACAGCGTCTAACAGGGGTTGGATTCCCTTATTTTTAAACGCTGCTCCGCATAAAACCGGAAATATTTGCCTTTTTAACGTACAAGCCCTTAAGGCTTTCTTTATCCACTCTGAAGTGATATCTTCACCCTCTAAGTATTCCTCTAAAAAGGCATCATCACTTTCTGCCAGCTTTTCTAAAAGCTTAATGCGCTGTTCCTGTGCTTTAGGTTGAAGATCCTCTGGAATTTCTCTCTCTCTGAACCTTGCTCCTAAGCCATCTTCGTCCCAGATAAATGCTTTCATACTTATCAGGTCAACGATACCCGAAAAATCCGCTTCTTCGCCCACCGGGATTTGAATCGGTATCGCGTTGGCACCTAACCGGGAGTGCAGCTCTTTCACAACAGACTGAAAATCAGCCCCGGGGCGATCCATTTTATTTATAAAGACCAGCCTCGGTATTCTGTATTTATTGGCCTGCCTCCATACTGTTTCACTCTGAGATTCAACTCCTGAAACAGAGCAAAATATACCTATCGCTCCATCTAATACTCTCAAAGAACGTTCCACCTCAGCCGTAAAATCTACATGGCCGGGGGTATCAATAATATTTATCTGGTAACCCTTCCAGGAGCAGTAAGTCGCTGCTGCGGTGATTGTAATCCCCCGCTCCTTCTCCAGCTCCATCCAGTCCATTTTCGCTTCACCGGCATGAACCTCACCCATTTTATGGGTCTTTCCCGTATAGTACAGGATCCGCTCCGTGGTTGTCGTCTTTCCGGCGTCAATATGCGCCATAATTCCAATATTGCGAATCTTTCCTAAAAGGATCGGAAAGGCAGCCATTCCTGATTAAGAGCTACCATCTATAATGAGCAAAAGCCTTATTTGCCTCAGCCATTCTATGGGTATCTTCTTTTTTCTTAAAAGTCCCACCCGTTGAATTAAAGGCATCTATTAATTCAGCACTCAGCTTTTGACTCATGGAATTTCCATGTCTATTCCGTGCAAACTGCATGATCCACCGCATCGCTAAAGCCTCCCTGCGGCTCTCTCGAATTTCCACCGGCACCTGATAAGTAGATCCACCAACTCTTCTTGATTTAACCTCAACCACAGGCTTGACATTCTCTAAAGCCCTGGTAAAAACCTCTAGAGGGTCCTTCCCGACCTTTTCCTGAATAATATCCAAGGCATTATAGAGGATTCCATAGGCTACCGATTTTTTCCCCTTCAACATCATGCGACTGACAAAAAGAGCAACCATGCTGCTTCCGTACTTGGAATCAGGGGTAACGGGCCGCTTAGGCGCGATTCTTCTCCTCGGCACTCTCTATATTCCTCCTAGGCTTTAGGCCTCTTGGTTCCATACTTGGACCTGGCTTTACGCCTGTCTTCCACACCAAGTGTGTCTTTAGCCCCCCTGATAATATGATACCGAACGCCAGGTATATCCTTTACCCTTCCTCCGCGAATCAGCACAACAGAATGCTCCTGCAAGTTATGTCCAATCCCGGGAATATAGGCGGTAACCTCAATACCGTTAGTCAACCTGACCCGGGCCACCTTTCTTAGAGCGGAATTAGGTTTCTTAGGTGTCACTGTCATGACTCTGGTACAGACACCTCGCTTCTGTGGACATGCCTGGAGCGCCGGAGCTTTGGTCTTATTCTTACTTCGTTTTCGCCCTTTCCGAATGAGCTGATTTATAGTCGGCATCTATATCCTCTTCTCCCTCTACACGCATGTGCTGGCAAATCTAACAATGAACAAAAAAAATGTCAACCCCATATCGATTATTCTCCCTCTATGTGGTTGATTGTCTTGGTCTGTATTTCTTTTTAAAAAACAGCCTGTGCAGGATATTATCGTCCGCACAACAGAGACTAAAACCTAATGCTTAAAGCCCTGTGAATCTAATCTACCATAAATCATTCTATTATACAATAGATAATAGAGTGCGATTTATGTTCCCTCCTTTAGCAAAATTTTAAGCTCCTGCTCTTTTTTCTTTTCTTCAATGATCTTATTTACGGAAATATCCAAATCTTCCATATTCTCATCAAATAGTTTTATATTCTTATAGGCTAACATACCGGTGCCCGCCGGAATGAGATGCCCTATAATAACATTTTCTTTTAAGCCTCGTAGGTGATCCACACTACCCGCAATTGATGCATTTGTCAGCACTCGTGTTGTCTCCTGGAATGAGGCTGCTGAAATAAAGGAATCAATATTTAAAGATGCTTTGGTAATACCCAACAGAAGCGGCCGGGCTATGGCCGGTTGACCGCCCTCACGTATTACTTTGCGGTTTTCCTCATTAAAATTATAACGATCTACCTGCAAATCATAAATGAAATTCGTATCACCAACCTGGATAATTTCCACCTTTTTCATCATCTGTCTGATGATAATGCCTATATGCTTATCATTAATATTTACACCCTGTAATCGGTATACCTCCTGGATCTCATTGACTAAATAACTCTGCAGGGCATTCTCGCCGAGAATATGAAGAATATCATGAGGATCGATATTGCCTTCACAGAGCATCTCCCCTGACTCGATCATATCTCCATCACGAACCAATAGATGCTTGCCCATAGGCACAAGATGCTTATATTCCTTTCCATAGGGGTCAATAATAATTATAACTCGTTTTGCCTTTACAATACCTTTAAATGTAACTGTTCCACTGATCTTTGCCAGCACAGAAGGATTCTTCGGACGTCTCGCCTCAAAAAGCTCTCCAACTCTGGGCAGACCGCCGGTAATATCCCTGGTTTTAACACTTTCCCGGGGCAGTTTGGCTAAAATACGGCCTGCAGAGATCTGCTCACCATCTTCAACATTCAGGTAGGCGGATCCCGGTAAGTAATAGCTGGCAACTTCCTTCTCATTGGAATCCAGGATCACAATCCTGGGCTGTAGAGTTTCTAAAGAAAATCCAGTTATTTTCTTCTCAATTTTGCCTGTATCTTCATTGATCTCCTCTTTGAGTGTGGTGCCCAGAATAATATCTTCAAAGAATACCTTACCATCAATTTCTGCGATAATAGGTTCACTGAAAGGATCAAAATAGGCAATCGTCTCTTCTGACGGTACTAAATCGTCCTCCTTTACTAAAAGTTCAGCACCGTTTCGGATTTCTATTCTCTGGGGCTGAGCAATCAGAAGCAGTGTTTTGCCCTTTTTCCGTATATAGGCTATTTCCTCGGCAAATATTTTATTCCCCTTTCTCTCAAGTATTGGCTCGCCTTTCAGTACCTTCTGACCGTCTTTAACCAGTAATTTATCCTTTTGAAGCAAGTCGATAGATCTCAGGATCTTATTAACTGTCAAGTAGCCTTTACGTGTAAAGAGTTCATTTCCGCTATCAAGGATAACTGTATTACCGGTAATGCTCTGGATAATCACTGGATACCTTAAATAAATCCTGTTCTCCTCACTTATCCTGGTCGCTGCACCGCCGATGTGGAAGGTTCTCATGGTAAGCTGAGTTCCGGGCTGTCCGATCGACTGTGCAGCTATTATACCCACTGCCTCGCCTATGGAGACTGTCTTATTCTGAGCAAGGTTGCGGCCGTAGCACTTCACACATACGCCATGCTGAGCTTCACAGGTAAGCCCTGTCCGTATACGCACGCTCTCCACTCCTGCCGCTTCGATTTTATCGGCTATCTCATCCGTGATTTCCTGGTTAACGTCAATCATTATTTCGCCTGTTATGGGATGCCGTACTCTCTCCAGGGTAAAACGACCGACAATCCTGTCCCGCAAGGATTCAACAATCTCTTCACCATCCTTAATGGCTTGCCGCTCCAGACCATTAATCGTGCCGCAGTCTTCCTCATTAATAACCACATCCTGTGAAATATCTACTAAACGCCTCGTAAGATAGCCTGCATCCGCTGTCTTCAATGCAGTATCTGCCAGCCCTTTCCTGGCGCCGTTAGTGGAGATAAAGAATTCAATAACGGACAATCCCTCTTTAAAGTTGGATCGAATGGGCAGTTCAATAATGTCGCCGGAAGGCTTTGCCATCAGGCCTCTCATTCCTCCCAACTGCCGGATCTGGGTTCTTGAGCCCCTGGCACCGGAATTGGCCATCATATGTACCGGGTTAAATCCAGCCTGATCTTTTTTCAACTCCTCCATCAGCTCATTGGTAATCAGTTCGTTTGTTGAACTCCATACCTCAACCACTCGATTATACCGCTCTTCATTAGTGATGTGTCCCTGGAGATACTGACTCTGGATTTCCTCTACCTGAGTATTGGCTTTATTGATAAGCTCTTTTTTAGCGGCCGGTATAATCACATCATCCATGCCGATGGTAGCTCCGAACTTAGTAGCGTATTCAAACCCCAAATCCTTGATAGAATCGAGCATTTTTACAGTTACACTAGAATCATGCTCTTTATAACAATCCGCAATCAGTTTCCTGAGCTCTTTCTCACCTATCTGATAGTTGATATACTCAATATCTTCAGGCAATTCTTCATTCAAAATTACTCTGCCCGGTGTAGTCTCGATATATTTACCGTTCATCTTCAGCTTGATCAGAGCCTGATACGCTACGGAACCGGCATCCAAAGCCAGGAGGACCTCATCCATGGAGGCAAAATATTTACCTTCCCCCCTGGCCCCTTCTTTGACACGGGTTAAGTAGTTTATGCCTAAGACCATATCCTGAGTTGGAACCACAATCGGAGTACCATTAGCAGGATTAAGAAGATTTTTAGCTGAGAGCATAAGTGTCCAGCATTCGATTTGCGCAGCAGGTGTAAGAGGAACATGTACAGCCATTTGATCCCCGTCGAAGTCAGCATTAAAGGCAGAGCAGACCAATGGATGGAGTTTAATTGCCTTACCTTCCACTAACACGGGTTCGAAGGCCTGAATGCCCAGTCTGTGCAGGGTAGGCGCGCGGTTTAGGAGAACAGGATGTTCCCTGACCACTTCTTCTAAGACAGCCCAAACCTCAGGAGTCTCCTGTTCTACCAATGTTTTGGCTTTTTTAATATTGTAAACCACATCTTTCTCTACCAATTTTTTCATGATGAAGGGCTTGTACAGCTCTAAAGCCATTTTGGTAGGCAGTCCGCACTGATAAAGCTTAAGTTCCGGGCCAACCACAATAACCGAGCGGCCCGAATAATCCACCCGCTTGCCCAACAGGTTCTGTCGGAATCTTCCCTGCTTTCCCTTTAACATATCAGAGAGGGATTTCAGAGGTCTGTTTGCTGCGCCCTTGACCACTCGTTTCTTCTTGGAGTTATCAAAAAGTGCATCCACAGCTTCCTGAAGCATTCTCTTTTCATTGCGGATAATAATATCCGGTGCATTCAAGGCTAAAAGCCGTCTAAGCCGATTGTTTCTGTTTATCACCCTCCTGTAAAGATCATTGAGATCAGAGGTGGCAAATCTTCCTCCGTCAAGTTGTACCATAGGTCTTAACTCAGGCGGAATAACCGGAATTACATCCAGGATCATCCACTCAGGTCTGTTCCCGGAATCTCTGAAATTCTCAACAATCTCGATACGCTTCAAGAGTCGTTTATCCGTTTTCTGCCCCTTTTCGATCATATTTCTTCTGAGTTCCACAGACAGGGCATCCAGATCCAGATTTTCCATCAGGGTACGTATGGCCTCTGCGCCTATTCCTGCCGTAAACGACATGCCGTACCTCTCATGAGCCTCCATATACTCCTCTTCACTCAGAAGTTGCATTTTTTTCAAATCGGTATCACCGGGATCAATGACAATGTACTTTTCATAATAGAGAATCGATCTTAAGGCCATGATAGGCAGGTCTAAAAGCAGTCCCATTCGTGACGGGACTGATCGGTAATACCAGATATGGGATACCGGAGATGCCAGTTCGATATGCCCCATACGCTCACGACGAACCCTGAAATGTGTAACCTCCACTCCACAGCGGTCACAGATTACACCTCGATAACGGATGGATTTAAATTTTCCGCAGTAACATTCCCATTCTTTGGTCGTACCGAAGATGCGCTCACAGAAAAGACCATCCTTCTCGGGGCGAAGAGTCCGATAATTTATAGTTTCAGGTTTCTTCACCTCACCGTAGGACCAGGCCCGAATCTGATCCGGGGAGGCGATTTTAATCATGATACTGTCAAAGCTTTGTAAATTTTTCATGGAGGGTCCTCCTTAAAAGCGGCTCCCCTGCCTATTAATTAATTCCTCATCTCTTTCTGTTAAAGCTATCTGCTTGCCCCTGGAATCTTTAATCAAAATATCCAAAGCCAATCCCCGCAACTCCTGAACTAAAACGTGAAAGGATTCAGGTATTCCTGCGGAAGTGAAAACTTCGGACTTTACGATACTCTCATACACTTTAGCTCTACCTGCCATATCATCAGATTTAATGGTCAGCAATTCCTGGAGAGTATGGGCTGCGCCGTAGGCCTCTAAAGCCCATACCTCCATCTCCCCAAGCCTCTGGCCGCCAAACTGAGCTTTACCGCCTAATGGCTGCTGAGTGACTAATGAATAAGGACCTGTCGACCTGGCATGCATTTTATCATCTACCAGGTGATGCAGTTTAAGCATATAGATATAGCCCACGGTTATAGGACTCTCAAATGGCTTTCCTGTTAAACCGTCATAAAGCGTAATTTTGGATGTCCTCGGTAAAGCTGCTTCCTTTAGTTTTTGTTCAATAATTTCATTGGTAGCTGATTGGAATACCGGGGTTGCATACCATTCATTAAGCTTCTTCCCCGCCCAGCCGAGCTCCGTTTCCATGATCTGGCCGAGGTTCATTCTTGAGGGAACTCCCAGGGGATTTAAGACAATGTCAATTGGTATGCCATCCTCTGTGAATGGCATATCCTCCTCCGGCAGGATCCTGGCAATAACACCCTTATTACCGTGCCTGCCGGCCATTTTATCCCCTTCCTGGAGCTTTCGTTTGGTTGCAATTAGTATTTTAACAACTTCTTCCACACCGGGATTTAATTCATCGCCCTTGGAACGTTTAAGCCTTTGAACATCGATAATAGTACCCTCAATTCCATGGGGAATACGTAAGGAAGTATCCCGTACATCCTTGGCTTTTTCCCCGAAGATTGAGTTTAAAAGCTTAAATTCCGGAGTGGAGTCAGTTTCACTCTTGGGAGTTACCTTGCCCACAAGTATGGAACCTGATTTTACATCGGCTCCGATTCTGATTACGCCTTCATCATCGAGATGCTCTAAAGCATACTCATTGGCATTGGGAATATCCCGTGTCAGTTTTTCAGGACCCAGCTTGGTTTCCCGCACCTCAATGGAAAACTCCTTTATATGAATAGATGTAAAACAGTCTTCTTTAATAAGCTTTTCCGATATCAGAATAGCATCTTCATAGTTGTAACCTTTCCAGGGCATGAAAGCGACAAACATATTACGTCCTAAAGCCAGCTCACCTTTAAAGGTTGCCGGGCCGTCAGCCAGAACATCTCCCTTTCTCACCTTCTGACCCAGTTCAACTATCGGCTTTTGATTGTAGCATGTATCCTGATTCGTTCTTTGATATTTTATTAAATGATACACATCACACTCTGTTTTAAAGCCATCCGGTTTTATACGCACCTCTTCAGAGGTCGCATATTCGACTATTCCAGGCCGCCTTGCTATGACCATCACTCCCGAATCAAGGGCAGTTTTTCGTTCCATACCGGTACCTACACGGGGTGGTTCAGGCTGCAGAAGCGGGACGGCTTGCCTCTGCATATTTGAGCCCATAAGAGCCCGGTTGGCATCGTCGTGCTCCAGAAAAGGGATAAGCGATGTTGATACAGATATAACCTGTTTTGGGGATACATCCATATAGTTAATGCCTTCTGCGTTCTTAGTTGTGTAATCCCCTCCCTTCCGTACAGGTATGTGCTTTTCTATAAATTTACCATGTTTATCGATTTGTGTATTGGCCTGGGCAATAAAATATTTTTCCTCATCCATAGCTGATAGGTATTCAATCTCATTAGTAGCTACCCCATTCTTTACCTTTCGATAGGGGGATTCTAAAAAGCCATATTCATTCACCCTGGTATAATTAGCCAGTGATACTATAAGTCCGATATTCGGACCTTCCGGGGTTTCAATAGGACACATGCGCCCGTAATGTGTATAATGCACATCCCGTACTTCAAAACCGGCCCTCTCTCTAGATAATCCGCCGGGTCCTAAAGCATTTAAGCGGCGCTTATGGGTCAATTCTGCCAGAGGATTTACCTGATCCATGAATTGCGAAAGCTGACTTGAGCCGAAGAATTCCTTTATTGCCGCTACTATCGGTTTGATGGAAATAAGATCCTGCGGCCTGATAGTGTCTGCCTCTTTCAAAGACATTCTTTCCTTGGAAATACGTTCCATACGGGCAAATGCAATCTTCAAATGATTAGTCAGAAGCTCTCCCACAGACCGGATTCTTCTGTTCCCCAGATGATCAATATCATCGACATTTCCCTCACCGATATAGACTTTAATAAGGAAAATCATGGTATTAATAATATCCTCCGGCGTCAGAGTATGGATCTTTAGTGCTTCAGGATAATCGAACTTTTTATTCAGCTTATAACGACCCACCCTGCCCAGATCGTAGCGTTTGGAAGAAAAAAACATGGATTTCAGATCCTTTTCCGCGCTGTCTATTGTAATGGGCTCACCCGGTTTAATAACAGAGTACATCCGGGATATAGAATCTTCCTGGGTAGGTTCATCCTTTTCGTGATCATCCCTGGAATAGATCATCTCTTCCCGTTCAAAACAGTTTAGAATAATCTGAGAATGCAGAGAATCGGGATGATCAAAATCAATCACTTCTATATTAAAAATACCGGCATGCAGGAGCTCTTCCACATCATGAGGATGAATCTTATCGCCAGCACGGTAAAGCTTCTCTTTCTTCTCCCCTTCCTCACTGAATACTGCCTTGGCAAAAACCATACCCAGGAGTTTTTCTTTATCCTCTCTGGATTCAGACAAGGTAATTCTCTGGGTTTTATAAAATAGTTCGATAATCTTCTCCCGGGTATTAAAACCTAAGGCTCTTAAGAAAATAGTGACCAGTATCTTCTTCTTTCGATCGATTTTGGTATAGATCAATTCCTTTTTCTGATCAATCTCGAATTCCAACCAGGATCCGCGATAAGGAATGATACGTGAGGAAAATACTCCCTTCTCATGGGAAAATATTACACCTGGGGATCTGTGGATCTGGCTTACTACTACACGCTCCGCTCCATTAATAATAAAAGTCCCACGATCCGTCATCAGGGGAATGTCTCCCATATAAATTTCTTTCTGTCTGATTTCTCCTGTATTCAGAAATACTAAATTGATCTTAGCTTTTATTGGGATGGCATAGGACAGCCCTTTCTGTTTACATTCATATTCAGTAAAGATAACATTGTCCTTGTCAAAAGTGTATCCATCATACTCAAGTACCATATCTGCATTAGGACTTTCAATGGGGAACACCGTTTGAAATACGTCTTCTAAACCCTGCCGAAGCAATGGCTTTCCCTGCATCACCCTTTCTTTCTGCAAGAATCGCTCATAGGATGAAAGCTGGATGTCGATGAGATTTGGCATCTCCATGACATCATCGTACCCAGAACCTAAATAAATCCGGTTGACCTTATCAACTTGCATATTTTCCCCCCCAATAATATACCACTAGAATATATATATTCTAGTGGTAATGAGTGACTTGTCTTACTGTTTCGAGAATAATACCTACTGTAACTCAATAGTTGCGCCAGCTGCCTCCAGCTGTTCTTTGAGTTTCATCGCCTCCTCTTTGGAGACATCTTCCTTAACGGGCTTATCCCCGGCTTCAACCAGTTCTTTGGCTTCTTTCAAGCCCAACTGTGTTATAGCCCGTACCTCTTTTATTACAGGGATTTTTTTGCCATCGGCGAATCCCTTTAACATCACCGTAAACTCAGTCTTCTCTTCGGCGGCTTCACCTGCTTCCCCGGCTGCCGGGGAAGCAGCAACAGCAACAGGGGCTGATGCAGTCACGCCGAACTTCTCTTCCATCGCTTTCACAAGCTCCGACACTTCTAAAACCGACATATGGGCGATGGCCTCCAGTATGTCTTCCTGCTTAATTTTAAGTGTTGCCATTTTAACTCCTCCTTTTCCTTTTTTTTGTCACCTCCCAAGGGGGTCCTAAGCTTTTATTCATTACGTTCCCCCAAGGAAGTCAGCAATAGCATGCAACTCGTGAAGACTAATGCTGTTTGTTAACATCCTCATTAAGCACCGGCACTATTTGTCTCTTCCCGGGCCCTACTCTCAGCTACAGCCTGGACAGTTCGTACCAATTTGGTAATAACCCCATTCGTCACATGGAGCAGATTGGTCAGAGGTGCATTCATGGCGCTCATTAGCATAGCATAGAGTTCTTCCCGGCCCGGTAGTCTGGAGAGGGCCATAATCTCAGGAGTTGACAGGATTTTACCATCAATCATACCTCCCTTCACCTGCAGAGAAGTATCTTTAACGAAATCGAATAGAACTTTAGCTACAGGACCTGAATCCTTCTTAACTAAAGCTAAAGCGGTTGGATCAATCAGGAAGTCCTTTTCAAAGGGAAGGCCCAAGTCTGACATAGCAATTTCAGTAAACTTATTTTTAATTATACGATATTCAGCTTCTCTCGTAATAAGCTGCCTGCGCAGTTCAGTTATCTGCTGAACGTTGAGCCCTCGATAATTGGTGAATATTATATTTCGAGAGTCTTTCATCATTTGTTTTATCTTATTAACGGCCTCTGTCTTATATTGTTGAATCTTCTGTGTTTTTCCCATTTTCAGCTCCTAAGTGCCCTATTCCGTCTTCGCCGGGCTTGAGTACTAATGGTGTGCTTGTCACACCTTTTCCCTGGGATTAATCCTGACCCCGGGCCCCATGGTTGAAGAAACGGCAATCGTTTTTATAAACTCACCCTTTAGATCATCAGGACGTCTTTTACTTACTTCCTTAATGAAGATTCGAGCATTTTCAGTAATCTTCTCATTATCCATGGATAGTTTTCCAACCGGCATATGTACAACACCGGTTTTATCCACCCGAAACTCCACCCTCCCCTTTTTAAGCTCAGCTACCGCCCCTTTAATATCGAAGGTCACTGTCCTGGTTTTTGGATTCGGCATTAATCCTCTTCGACCCAGGATTGGCCCCAGTTTACCCACATCTTTCATTAGATCTGGTGTTGCAACGGCCACATCAAAATCAAGCCAGCCCCCTTTAATCTTCTCAATAAGGTCATTGTCCCCAACATAGCTAGCGCCTACTTCTTTAGCTTCTTCTGCTTTCTCCCCTTTGGCAAACACTAAAATCTTTTTTTCTTTACGGAAACTGTTGGGCAATACTAAAGTATCCCGGATTGTATGCTTGGCTTTTATATTCAGCTTCAATGCTATCTCTATCGATTCATCAAAGGATGCATAAGCGAGCTCTTTAACTAAACGAACTGCCTGCTCAAGGCTGAATTCCTCATGCTTATTGTACTTCTTGACCACATCCAGGTATTTTTTTCCTCTCTTCATTTTAAGCCCTCCACAACGACACCCATGCTGCGTGCAGTACCTGCGATGATGCGTGCGGCAGCATCAATATCGTTCGCATTTAAATCGGGCATTTTCTCTTTGGCAATGCTTTCAATCTGTTCTTTAGTAATTCGGGCTACCATATCCTTGTTGGGAACACCAGACCCTTTCTCAATTCCACATGCTCTTTTAATCAGGACAGCTGCCGGAGGCGTTTTGGTAATAAATGAGAAACTCTTGTCAGTATAAACAGTGATTACTGCCGGAATTAAAAGTCCCGGTTCCAGTTTCTTTGTTCTATCGTTGAATTGCTGGACAAACTGAGGGGCGCTCACGCCATGAGGTCCTAAGGCAGGACCAACCGGAGGCGCGGGCGTCGCCTTACCTGCCGGCACCTGCAGCTTAATTACTGCCTTAACCTTTTTTTTAGCCATATAACACTCCCTATGTGGTATTCGCATCCCTATAAAGAGGGACTCCCATCTGTAGGTACTTTACTACCTCTATATCTTTTCAACCTGTAAAAAATCAACTTCAACCGGAGTGGATCTTCCAAAAATCTCAACCATAACCCGGAGTTTTCCCTTTTCCAGGTTCACCTCATCAATACTGCCTGTAAAAGAACCGAAGGGACCTCCCGTAATCCTGACTGTCTCCCCGACAGAAAAACTCTGTTTTAGTTTAAAAACTTTCTCGCTCTTAATTTCTCCGGACCTCTGAAGGACCTCCCGGGCCTCCTCCGGGGAGATAGCCTTGGGTTTCTGGTTCCGGGTTGAGCCCACAAATCCGGTAACCCCCGGTATTTGTCGAATAGTAAAACAAACCTGTTTCCACTTTGTCTCCGTCAGGTCCATCTCAATGAGAATATACCCAGGCAGAAACTTCACGGATGTAATTTTTCTTTTGCCTTCCTTAATCTCAACTACATCTTCCGACGGTACCTTAACAGTAAATACACTATCTGACAGCGTACTATCATCAAGCAGCTTCTCTATATGTTTCTGTACCTTTTTTTCATATCCCGAGTAGGTATGGACCACATACCAGCCTTTTCCCATTATTTTCCTTATTAAAAAATTAAATCAATTCCTTTAAAGATTAAAAAGTCCACAATTCCTAAAGCCAGGGCAATTAATACAACAGAAATAAGAACTACCTTTGTTGACGATGCAACCTCGTCCCTGCTGGGCCAGGTCACTTTTTTTAACTCAGCATAGCTCTCCTTGAAAAACTGTATAATTTTTTTCATTTGGATCTCCTATGTGATATAAGCAGGCCAGGCAGGACTCGAACCTGCAACATCCGGTTTTGGAGACCGGCGCTCTAGCCAATTGGAGCTACTGGCCTTTTTAAGAGAACTACTTTATCTTTGTTTCCCTGTGCAGGGTATGTTTCCGATCGAATTTACAATATTTATTAAACTCCAGTTTTTTCTGAATATTCCTTCTATTCTTTGAGGTAGTATAATTTCTTCGCTTACACTCTGTACATTGCAGAGCTATTAACTCTACAGCTTTAGCCTTTGATTTTGCCATGTCCAGGATTCTCCCTACTAGATATCAAACATTTAATATATTAAATTTGTAATCCGAATGTCAATGGGTACGCTTGAATTATTTAAATGTCAAAGCCCCCGACCGGACTTGAACCGATGACCCCCTCCTTACCATGGAGGTGCTCTACCAACTGAGCTACAGAGGCGTCTAATTCCATGTAATATAAGTATTTACGCTCCTTTGCTTACATAGTTTACATTATTTACATGCTTTTGTAAAGGGTCATCGACATTTTGTCTACAGTAAAAAAGCCCTCGGATCCGGGTTATTGTAGTGGAAGAGGCTTTTTTAATATTTAATACTCTGAGAATGGCCGTGGTGCGAATTTTTGATCCTTCCTAGTATTATATATATTAAGTTTCAGTCGAAATCAATACTCGTTGAAGTTTTTCCAGTTTCTCATGTATAGCATCGATAACAAACTGATTTAAAGAAGTGTTAATAATAGTGCTGGCCGTAGCGACTTCTCGATGCAGCTTTGGAGTAACTCGCACTATGAATTCCCCGCGATATGGTTTCTCTGGCTCGAAACCTTCCTCTTCTGCCCATGCCAGATAATCATCAACCGCGTTGTGAAAATCCTCTTTGGCTTCCTCTACAGTTTTTCCTGAAAAAGTGATGCCGTCTTTGCTAAGATTGATGACACGTCCATAAATGACGCCTTCATCCTCATCTACTTCCATTTTTCCCAAATAGCCTTTATATGTTAGCATCGGTCACCCCCGCATTCTCTAAAAAATTCCTCACATCTTTTATACGTGCTTTCCCGGCTACATTTTCAGGATGTGGCCTGTGAAACACTCTGCGTACTTCATTCAGTGAGACTCTAAGTCGCGACCCTTTTCTTTCAATCAGTTTCGCTCCCAGAGCATCTAAAAGGTTCTCAATTTCGGACCATTTCAAACTAACTTGAATCGGTTCCTCAAAGATGGCCCGGAGGACCTTACGCTGCTTGTTATTCATTATGTACAATGATAGCCTCTAATGATATCATCGTCAAGATTAAATAAAAAATATTTTTTTATCTCTTAATATTCTTCTCTTGAAACCTATAAGACGCAAATCCTGAGCCTATAAGCAATTTTTAGGCTATTCAGCTATTTTTGCCGGAAAACATACTCTGCGGATTGCCGTCAGCGCATTTTCTCAGGCAGGGTGGTATATAAGCATCACCTTCAGAGAGAATAAAAAGTGCCCGGGGCTAATGCCGACCCCGGACAAGAGAAAAATAAAGACAACCGGGCAGGGTGAAAAGTCCTGCCCTAGTTAACCAGGTAAAAACTTGATGAGAAAACACCTGGGTAATTTCAAAATAAGGGCAGGAGTGGAATAGTCCCCTGCCCAATTAGCGAAAGAATTACATTTGGCGTACACGACTGTCTTGTAGACTGGGTAAGAACCATCCAATTGCTACTCAGAAATGCAATTTGTGAAGGTTCGGTGCCGATCGCTCACTTCTCCTTCTTTGAAGGTATTGGCTATGTCAACGACGATTAGGCCAATACCTCTATATCCTCCAGTCGTTTCATTGATCGACCGGAGAATGCCTTATAAAGACGCCTGCTTAGCGACTAGAGCCTAAAATTAAGTCCTCTCCTCGATGCACACATAGGGCGATTGAGGCAGACCTTCTTTAACCCAGGCTAACATGTGCTACCAGCGCCATAATGTATCAAAGGTAGAGGATCACGTCAATCCGCTGCCTTTAATAATGACATTTGCCTCTGCATTCGGGTTGTCTCGGGCTATGTAGTCATAAATATCCTGAAGCCATTTCTCAGCCTCTGCGGTCCAGCTTATTTCTGCCATGTGCGGATACGATGCTCTATCAAAAGTTTCTTGAGTATGAATCCTAAGCCGTTTTCTTTCGATATCATGTTTCATGTTATCGAAAAAATTCTCCGACACATCTTTTCTTCTATAGAAATGCAGAACTTCTTTTCCCTCGAGCGGACGATTGCTTAACAATATCATGGTCTCCATCTTTTCTAACTGCTCATTAATTTCTTTTTCTCTCCTCTTGATCCTAAACAATCCATCATACTCAATAATCTCAAATATCTTCTTCCAACTCCTGAAACTATCTGAAAGAAACTCCTCCAGGTCCTCTCTGTTTTTAAGGAACTGTGGTTCTTCAACTTTCTTTTCTATTTCAAGCACATTGCTTAAAAACCCCTCTCGCTCTTCTACCCTGCGCTTCTCATCAAGGTAAAGATATGAATAGTATCTCCTTGTTCCTATTTCAATCCGGTCTCTAACGCCATACATGATCTGCTTGTTTAGCTTGAAAGCGTTGGAGTGTAGCGCTAAATCATTCTTGTGCTTCTTGATCAGTGCTAATACAGTCACAAAACCATGCAATTTGAGGGGCAGATATGTTAAATTGGTGAAGAATAGCCATTTCCATACGCCGATGAATCCGGTTGCTTTGCCCTTTGTTTACTGTACCGGATGAAGGATCACAAAAAATCTGTGATGCTTTTCTCATAGCCAGAATGAGTTCATTCAGTTTTTTTAATGCCGCCAGAAGATGTGGCAGCTATTTTTTGATTCCCGATAAGCCCAGTTTGCTTATATGATCGCGAACACTTCTCTCAGATAGAGTTAATTAGCATCGTTCCTGTAAGTGCTTCGTTAAAAGCTTCCCGGAAGATTTACCGCTTGAAACAATATCCAAAACAAACTGTTGAATGAGTTCGGCCTTAACATCCGAAGTAAAGCGATACTCCTGTTGCTGTACCTTTCGCTTATCGATCAAAGCCATAACATCATCAGTATGTAATATTTGAGCAAGGTTCAACATATGAACCATTGAAAAGCCGATAACTTCAGCGACTTCCCGCGTGCTGACAAGGTTATTATCAAGTAAGGTCAGAAGGATAACTTTAATTTGCAGGGTATTCTGGCGTGGTATCTTAAGTTCTCCGGCAGCACCGAAGTCAACAAAGACTGATTGCCCTACCGTTCGAATATTTACTTTTAAGCTTTTTTGTGGAAGTGGAAGAAACGTTGATGAGCGCCGCCTTCTGTCTTCTAAAGCTGGAAGACCATCATGGAGAATGGCTCGAATGATTGATCGAATTGTCCCCGGAGGAGTACTCAATAAATCAGAAATCGACTTTCGATCAACGCCGAATATATACAGGATGAAACAGATGATGTGTTTGACCACTTTATTTCCTAAGATACTTTGCGCTTTAGTCATCCTATGTTGTTGTAATTCTTGCGAGAAAGGGATTGTGTGGCAGTTTATCATTTTGGGTTCTCCTTGTATTTGATCCATCTAAATAATTCAAAACAACATGCATTGGCGTATAAAAGCGAAAATACCCCTATACATGGCGATGTTAAGGCTCTTATACTATTATTTAAGCATATTAGTAGATAATCGCCTGAAGTCAGCCAGAGCTACCTTGGGACGCCGCCTCAATGACAGAGCTTTCGGGATTCTATTTCCTCTTCGCTGCTTTTTTTCCCTTTCTGTGCTGCGTCTTTAACCAACCTGAGATTCCCACTGCTATCTTCAATAATCAATTTCAATAAAACCAGTGTTACAGCCAACCTTTCAGGGTGAAAGGCAAGTTCTTTTCAATAGCAGTAATGAAATGAGAGGATATCTCTGATATATAAAAATCGAGAATACTATCCGAGGTCATATCCTTTGTATAAAATTAAAGTACCGGATTTCTTATTGTTGTTTTCATTAAAAACCTGAATGCCCTTAGATTAATAGATTGTGAATAATCAACACACAGAATGAAGTGTTAGGATAACTTTATTAATTCTGTCTAAACAAAATTGATCAGATATTTTATCCTATTTTTTCTGTATGTATGATTTTTTATGAACCTTTATATTGCCTTAAAATAGTGCCTGTCCCAATCTGAGTAACAAAATTTTTGTCAAATAAGTACATATCTGAATGAACTCGCTCAACTGTTCTGTTACAATCATGAACAAATACATCACCATCTCTTTTTATCAATCTGGATGCTATATAGATACTTATCATTCTTCCCGTAGGTTCAGTACCATATTCCCGCATATAAGCTCCATAGGCACCACTAGGTGCATCAACTAATATCACATCCCATTCCGTATTTGAGACTTGAACAGGCAATTTTATCTCTAACTCATGAGGCTTTTCTAATAGAGATTTCCATTGTGATATTTTTGTTGGGTAAGTAACCAAATATGCTTCCGCTTCCGGGGATAATTTGGTTATTTTGTTAAACCAATTTCTATTATCTTCTAAAAAAACCGTTCTGCCGTTTTTATTGATCTTTAACCAGAATGGAGTATCATAACCCAGACCAAAGACCAAAAAATTACACTCCGGATATTTGAGAATTGATTTTGCAATTAATAATAGCTCTTCAGGTCTAAGTTGAATTCCTGGATATTTGTCTCTTAAAACATGAATATCCGCTATATTTATTCTTTTTTT
>JAUWZD010000140.1 GCA_030615505.1 Spirochaetales bacterium
AAAAACTTATCTGCATTCACGGCCTGGGCAAGCTTAAAACCCGCCCTGTCCTTGTCTATGACCGCTTCCACGCCCGAGTAGCTCCCGTCTTCATTGAGTTCTACAGGGATACCCCCGCCCCCGGCAGCGATCACCATCACATTACCCTTGAGGAGATCATTGATGGCCTCTTTTTCCACGATATCAAGGGGTTCAGGTGAGGGAACCACTCTTCTCCAGGATTTATCGTTTCCAGGTTTAACTTCTTTGACTACATATCCCTTCAATCTCTCAAGCTTAAGAGCCTCTTCTTTTGTATAAAAAGGACCTACCGGCTTGGAAGGATCCTGAAAATCGGGATCTTCATTGCTTACAACCACCTGGGTAACGACTGTACAAACAGGAATATTAAGCCCTTCCTGGGACAGGCGATAAGCTACGCAGTTCTGCATCATCCAACCGATCTGCCCCTGGGTCATGGCTCCGCATGCAGCCAGGGTCTGGGCCGGAACTAAAGAATCCGTTTCCTCCTGCTGAATTAATAAGGCACCCGCCTGGGGCCCGTTGCCGTGAGTAATAACAATTCTGTACCCGGCTTTGGCGATACTTGAGATCTGCCTGGCGGTGGTATCCACATTTCTGAACTGCTCCTCAGTAGTACCCTTTTCATGAGCCTGTTTAATCGCGTTCCCTCCAAGAGCGATAACCAGCACCTCTCCGATCATATAATTTTCTCCTAAGTATGTTTTTCTAAAGGAATCAGGACAGTTTAAAGTTAGTAAAGAGAAAAAACAACTGAGATTTTTACAAAATCAGAAAAAATATTCCATATAGTGGGAAAATTTCAGGCACGGGAGCTTACATTTAAGTACCCAATCGGAATGCACGGGCCAAAGTGTTTATTAAAACGGAGCCCGCTTCTTCATAGTTTCGGCCATGGGCTTTATAATTACTTGGGGTCTTGCCTCATAGAACCATCCGGCATCATATTGTCGGGATGATATATGCCCTGTTCTTCCAACCTCTTTCTCATGCAATTGGGATTGCTGACCATGCAGTAATCGGCAACCCAGTCTGGCTCTATTTCCCCCTGCTCATGATACTTCTTTATGGGACAGACGGGATACCAGCGGCAGATCATAAATTAACCCTGGCCTCTTAATCTTAAACTTTTCAGGGATTAAAAATGCATCGCCGGGCGATCATATAAATCAGATCCACTTCTTAGTCCACGATCTTAAGCCCCTGGCTGACTTTACAATAACCAGGGGACTGGAGCACTATCTGGCTATGTTTTCCGGAATCGAGGGCGCTCCCGCGCGGAGCCTGTTCTTTCATTTTGGCAATACGATGGACCGCCATAATGAGAGAAAGGGGCTCTGTCAAGTTCCTTCAGAAAGGCATCTTCTTATGTTTGCCGGTATAAAAACAATTTTCATGGCTTTTTTTTCTGGTGAGAGAAGAATATCAAATGCTTGCTGATATTTTTTTAAAGGTAATCTGAGGGTAACAATGTGGTGAAATTGCTTCCATTTATTTTCTAACATATTTACAGCATCCGATAATTCTATGGAAAAAGCTGAACAACCCTTTATCAATAATTCATTCTCTACTATATGGTTAAAATCAAAAGAAGTTAATTTTCTAAAGAGTCCTACCATAATGAGCTTGCCATTTTTAGATAAGCAGTTAGGTATAACTTGGCTCATTACATATTCAGATCCTGTTGTTTCAAATATGACATCATACATATTTTCTATCTTTGAAATAACTGCTTTTGCATCGAATTGAGCTATAATCTTTCTTCTATGTTCAGATATATCTGTGATCTTAATATTTGAATGATAGGCAAAGTTATAATTCCAGGTGGGCGAAAAGCAACCCGAAACCGGGAGAGAAAGGGTCTTGAAGCGCTTGAGCCGTGTGTTCGCGGGTAGCACAGGTGAAATCCTATGGTAAAGACGATTGTATGAGGGCTGGAGGCGAGGAAAATGCCTGCTGAAGGGCATCGGGCAAATGCTTGAGGACAGAGTGAGCCCCCGGAGCGATCAGAAACGAGACAGAATGTCAGTTCAACGAAGCTGGGTCAAGCCCCGGAGGTGAGCGGCCGATTTTGACCAAGTGCCCTGACGGGAATCTTGCGCACCTCCTCGATCTCGGTGATCACAGAGATAATGTGCATTTCTGAGCCGCAGCGAGGACACTCCAAGGGATCCACCTCATAAACCTTAGCGATGAGCTTTGCCCATATGGATCGGCTCTCTGTGTCGGAGACGGAACAGGGTGATTCTTCGGGGTAGGATTGTTCCGGATTAGAAGCCTGGTGATGTTCCTTCTTTCAGCCGCCGGGAGCAAGCCGGACCACATGGGGCTTATCCGGCCCGCGCCCTGCGGCCCGCCCTTCGGGCACCTTCGGCCTTCGGCTTACCCTTTGTATGAGCAGATCCTTATGAGGGTTGAGATCATAGTTGGAATGAAAAGGGGTCCCCTGTTCGGATCAGTTATTATCGTTGGAGCAGGGGAAGTTCTGGCGTAGCTAATCAGGGATATCTCTATAAGAATTGCCCCGGTGGATAAGCTTGATGCTGAAGAAATGATATCCGTTCTTAAAATAAACAAAATCTTATCGGGCTTTCGGGGGCAGCCTGAATGTAACAGGCAGGCACTGGCTGAATTAATATTGACGCTGTCTCGATTATCTTTGGAATATCCCTCACTAATGGAAATAGATCTTAACCCTGTTTTTGTGTCTGAAAAGGATGCAGCAATAGCCGATGTGCGGATAATTATAGAATAGATCTAAATTTTCACTTATTTTAAATCAGCTTGGCAATTTTTATTTTGTCAAATTTTCTGAAAATGAAGTGGTCTTCTAATTTCTTTGTAATAAAAGGGTCTTCATCATTTATTTCCACCATTAAAGTAGATTTTGTATATGGCCCACTCTCACAAAAAGAAGCAATATTTGATGATGCTCCAACCGCAGTATACCAGATTGAGGAGAATTTCAGGTTTGTTTTAAATAATTCACAACTTATCCCTCAAATTCGTATTGATTTTGACAGAAATGAGTGGACTCAATTTTATTACGATCTTATTCAATGGATATATAGTCGTATTAAACCTGAAAATATCAAAGATGATTAGAGCTTATATTATCCCCTGGTCCCGAGATCCATGAAAAGCAGAAGATTCTCTTTAGCTCTTTCAGGGAGCGGATCATGGAAGGGTGTTGCAGATTGGGACAATATAAAGGGTTTTTTTGAGCACCGTGCATCATCAAGGCAGCGTTTGACAGCCTCACGTACCTCCCCTGGAGTACCTGTGGTCAGGGTTACATCATCAATACCACCGAATACGATTCCCCTTCCTTCCGCTGCAGTTAGGGCTTCGGAGATGCTTACATTCCCCCGCGGCGGAGGCTCAAAGGGTTCAATAAAGTTGTAGCCCATGCTCCAGACATCATCCATGATTTCCCTCACATGTCCATGGCAGTGAAATGCAGTCAGAATGTCATACTTACTGGCTATCTCCGCTACCTGGCGGTAAAACTCTCCTTCAAAACGTAGGAATTTATCCGGGCTTAAGAAGGGCGGTACTGCCATTTCTGCTCCTACGAGCCGCAGGATGAAGGGGCAGCCCGTATCCCTGCAGAGCGCCTCGATACAGGCGACCAGCCTCTCATGGGTCAGTGAGATAAGCCTTTCAATTCTTTCGGTGTCGTTCAGGATCTTTATGTAGAAGGTATCCGTGGGAAACATCTCGCTCACAATAGCGAAAGGGTCGGTAATTTCGGCATAGGGCAGGCCATGCTCACCTATCTGGACCTCTTTCGCTTTTACTGCATCAATATCAGGTTCTGAAGGGGGAAGATCTATAAGGCCCAGGAACGTTTCAAAGTCATCTTCACTTTCTATCCACCGGCTTCTGACTTTCCAGGATGAATCTCCCGGGCTCTGCACCTCCTCCATGCTCAGCACATGATCTGCAACGCGGAGCTCGTATTTTCGCAACAGTATATTGTTCTCTTCTATGTGAGTGATGGAGGAAATTTCATTTCTTCCCCTGCCTATGCACAGAGGATTTGTGAGAGGAAATACCTTAGGCAGAAGGGTGCATTTTTCCAAGGCGAAATCGCATATCTCCCTGTAGCTTTCCCGCTCTCCGTGCCAGCCGAATGGGTCCAATCCGAAGGGCACAACTACTGGAGGCCAGAATACTCTGCCGTCAACCAGATCATATATGGCCTGCATATCGTCTAACTTTTAAGACAGTCTTCCCTGGCCCTTTGTGAAATTACCCGCCAGGATTCCCATTCCTCAAGTGCAAGATTCTCGATGCCTGCATTTCCCATAAAGATATATCCCCTTTCTGCTATCTGCGCCAGACTGCAGGCTCTTTTAACTATATATTCAACTTCCTCCATGCTGTGCTTGTAGAGATCTCCGACAGATCCTCCGCAGAAGATCAGGCGGTTTCCATAGGTTTTAACGAGATCGGGTAGGTTGGGGTTTTCTTCCCAATCAAAGGGATTGATGATATCAATGCCGATCGATACAAAGTTCGGAAGAACAGGGCTGATGTTCCCGTGGGAATGAAGATGCACGTATCCTCCTCTGCTGTGTACAATTTGCACAAGCTCTTCATACCATGGAATAAAAAACTCTCTTATCAGATCAGGTGAAATAAGAAGGCCGTCGGCATTTCCTAAGTCATCGCATACATCTATTATCTCCACACCTCTATCCATAACCATTTCTACAGCATCAAAGCTCATTTTAGCCAGAACTTCCGTAAATCTCTTCATAAAACCAGGCTTATCTAATAGACTTATCATAGTATCCTGGAAATCCATGAATGAGTTGTGCAGGCCTGCGAAAAAACCCTGGATGGAAGCGGTGGGCACGAAGCCTGCCCCTTTAAATGCTCTGCTGTCCTCTTCTATATCTGCAAACCTCTCCGGATTCTTCATATACGGAAGCTCAAGGCGCTCCAGGTCCTCTTCCGCATTAACGGGAAAATCGTAGTACCTGACTGAATGGGGGTTATAGTTAACGCGGCGCTTATGGCCTCCCTCATACTGCAGGATTCTGTATTGATCCGTTCTTTCTATCACTACCGGCTGAATCTCTGCAGGCCCGCCGTGGCCGAATGTTGTCACACCGCCCTTGCCCGTACCTATTGCGGCCGTATCTAGATATTCGGCCATTCGAACAGCCCGATTTCTGCTTTCCTGAGTCCTCGGCTCATGTGAAAAGCTCACCGCCGGCGGATCATCCGAAGGCAGACTTAAGGTGTTTTCATCATAACAATCCTTTGGTGCAAGCTTGTGCATTGCTTTTTCATCCCAGTAACCGAAATGAATACAGGGTATCCTGTCGGGCTTCTCCCCCGAAAGCACTTTGAACAGATCATCCCTGTTGCTCACTATTTACCTCCCAGGTCTGCAGATGATACCTGTTAATAATCTCCCTATTCCATTTTAATCAGTCTTTCTAAGGCCTTGATAAGGTGCATGAATGCCCTGGTTATATGATAGGGATCCTTTACGGGTAGAGCGACAACCTTGTCTTCCGGCTTGCCCTCCCTGTTCCGTATTTGAATCCATTCGCCCATATTTTTATCCGGATTTGGGAAGGTCTTGAAAACATAATCGTGGAACTTCCAGTAGGTATCCATAAACCATGAATCTTTCGAGTTCTCATAGGCCAGAATCAGGGCGTATAGGGCCTCTGAATGAACCCACCAGAGCTTGTTGCTCCAGTTCTCCGTTAATTCCTTAATCATATGATCATTCTTATTACTGTTCTCAATAGAGCCTTTTGGATGCCCGCCGTCTTTGTGTACAAATTGGGGAAGACCCCCGTACCGCGTATCCCAGCCCAGAGCCGTCATCCAGCGTACAATTTCAATTCCTGTTTGCAAGGTTTCCCCGTCCTGTATCCTTCCGGCAAAATGCATTATGAACCATGCGTCCTCTAAAGAATGCCCCGGATTTATATAGCTTCCCAGCATTTCATCATAAGCGGTTCGGCCGTCCTCCTTTACCATCTCTAAAAGAATCCTGTCATCCTTTTTTACAAAATTGCTTATAGTTTCGTTCACGGCTTGTTCAGCTATCTCCATTAATCTGCCTGATGAAGGATCGTTAAAGAAACGGGCAATATTGGACAGCTCCTGGGATGTTTCGAGCATGATCATGGACTTTCCATGGGTTTTATATCCGTTAGGAGCATCATGAGGAAATGTCTTGAAGTTAGCGGTTTTCATGAGTTCATTTGCAGAATCAAAGAGCTTCAGAGCAAACTGAAAATATTCAGGATTATTGGCCGCCCGGGCGTATTCCGCCATACCGTAGATTAAGAAAAGATCCGCTGCGATTCCGAGATCGAATTCATCTCCCTCCACGATACTCCTGATATTTCCATTCCTGTCTGTATGAATCGGGCTCCCTTTTTCATCCAAAACCCAGGCGCATTTTCCGTTTGGAAGAAGAGCGTACTCTTTTAAGAACCGGGCCCCTTTTTCGGCGCCATTTATAAATTCATCAGTTTCTTCCGTACGCACATAATCTTTAAAGGCATAGTAGAGGTGGGAGAGCATCCATAAGAATCTTCCCTGGGACCAGATATACTTGTTCTTTGATTTGAGTACATCTCCTTTATTGTTGAAACAGGTGAAAAATGCCCCGTTCTCGTGGTCTATTCCGAACTTCATCCAGAAGGGCATTAAGATATTAAAAAGATGATCTTTATAAAATTCATGAAGTTCCTTGAAACTCATTTTTTCCATTCTGCCCTCTTTTTCAGCCTTTAATGGATCCAATCATGATTCCGCTGGTGAAATACTTCTGAATGATGGGATAGATCGCCATGATCGGGATCATGGCCACTATAGTTATCGCCGCCTGAATTGCTTCCGGACCGGCTAAGGTCATTAGAGAAGCCTGATCAAAGGGAAGTTGATCCTCAAGCATATGCTGTGTTAGGATATCTCTTAAAACCACCTGTATTGTGTACTTGGATGGGTGGGTTAGAAAAAACACGGCAGGCATAAAGATATTCCAGTTGAAGATTAAATAGAAAAGACCAATAGCTGAAATAACAGGCTTGGATAAGGGCACAAAGATTCTAAATAGAATAGTCAGCTCTCCTGCACCATCGATAAGGGCCGATTCCTCAAGGCTGTCCGGTATGGTCTGGAAGTAGTTTTTAATGATTATCATATTGAAGGTTGTAATCGCATATGGCCATATCAGGGCCCAGAGTGAATTGATCAAACCGAGATTCTTTACTAAGAGATAAAGAGGAATAATTCCGGTTGGGAAGAGCATGGTAAAAACAACGATGGTAATAAAAGTTTTTCTTAAAGGCAGGCGCTTTCGGGAGAGAGGGTAAGCTATAAGGAAGCTCATGATCAGGTTGATGCTGGTTCCAACAATGGCCACAAAGCTGCTGTTTTTGAAGCCCGACACAATACCCATGGCCTGAGATATCTTTACATAAGCATTCAGTGTAAATCGAATCGGCCATAGCCATACCCGGCCCTGCTGGATATAGAACTCAGGGCTTAATGACTTGGCCAGCACATTGAAAAAAGGAAAGATGCAGATTACCCCAAATAATAAGAGGAAGATATATATAAAGAATATAAAGAGCTTTTCTGATAATTTATAATTCTTAAACTTCAGCTTGCGCATTAATATTTCCTACCAGAGACCGTGACCCGTAATCTTCTTTAGAACCCAGTTTGAGACAATGACTAAGACAAATCCGATACTGGATTTAAAAAGGCCTAAGGCGGTTGTGTACGAGAATCTCCCTCCTAATATTCCCTGCCTGTAATTAAATGTTTCAATAACATCTCCAACATCATAGACCATGGGGCTGTAGAGTATATATACCTGCTCAAAGCCAACGGTCAGAAGCTGGCCCAATCTCAGGATAAAGAGAATGGTAATGACCGGAGCGATGCCTGGAAGGGTTATATGCCATATCCGTTGAAATAGGTTGGCCCCGTCGCATATTGCCGCCTCATAGATCTCCTCATCCACACCGGCTAAAGCGGCCATGTAAATGACTGTAAAGTAGCCGCTCTGCTTGGTTATATCAGATATTACCAGAATGGGTCGAAACCATTTTTCACTGGCCAGGAAGTAGATCGGTTCTCCCCCCAGCCTGGAGATCAAGACGTTCAACATTCCCACTGATGGAGAAAGAATGGCAAACAAGATGCTGGCATAGATCACCCAGGAGATAAAAAAGGGCACAAAAGTTATTGTCTGTATTGTTTTCTTGAAAACCCTGCTGAATACCTCATTCAGGAATATTGCCAGTATAATAGGGAAGGGAAATCCAATGGCAATCTTCAAACCGCTTATAACTAGAGTATTTCTGAAGACCCTGAAGAAAAGAGGATCCTGAAAAAGAGCCTTGAAGTTCTGAAACCCAATCCACGGGCTTTTAGCAAAGCCCAGGCCGTATTGATAATCCTTAAAAGCGATCAGGTTCCAGTAGTAGGGAATGTAGCGAAAGACAGCGTACCACACTAAAATCGAGAGGGCCATAAAGAATAGAAAGCGGTTCTTCCAGAACTGCCTCTGAAAAGCTTGAAATCTCGATGTCGGGTTTTGCATTACATATCCGAAAAGCTACGGGATTATAATCTTATAACCCCATAGCTTGTTTTAGTAAAGAGAAGTAGATTTCTTACTTAACGGGAATGAGCTCGTTTACCTGTTTTTCTATCTCGGGTCCGCCGTTTGCCTTGTAGTAAGCCAGCCATTCATTCCATACCCGATCCGGATTTTTTCCGGATACGATCTTGGTTGCTATTTCCCTGAACATAGATTGAAGGTTAACAAAATGCTTGGCATCGGCCGGTACGGGTACGGTTTTTGAGGATGTTACGGCCCATTTGTCAGCCAGTTTGTTGCCGTCTATCTGTGCTCCTCCCAGGGTGTTCTGAAACTGCTGTATTACATGTGCTGCCAGATCCCTGTCTGGCCATGTCCTGGCCATATTGGAATTTTCCAAAGCCCAGCCGGTCCAAAGCCGGGAATAGAGAACCTTCTTTCTTCTCTCTTCGTAATCAGGATCGGTCAAGGCTTCATCATATGTGTAATAAACCGGCCAGCCCTTTGCATTAAGCTCGGGCTTGGGTGCAAAGGCATAGTCAACTTCGCCCTTTGCCTTTAGGAAGAATTCCTGGGTATAAGTATGGTTGTACACTTCTACAGCTTTTCCCAGATTGTTGCCTGA
>JAUWZD010000065.1 GCA_030615505.1 Spirochaetales bacterium
GGGATAAATACCGCAAGTTTAAACTTAACTTTCTTTCCCTCATGGTGCCGGATCAAGGTTGAGGTATGTTTTTTTGCTTCCCTTAAGACCCTGTTTTATAAGTTTGTATTAAAATTTCCCTTGTAAATCAGACCCTTTATAATTTTTTCCTGCTATGGTATGATTGCTCATATCTTTTCCCACTCCCGACTGAATTTTTTCTCATTTTCTTGATTTCCCGTCCATCCTGTGATATGAGTCTTACTATCAATCATTTTTTATTAACCAAATTAAAGGAGATTTTATCATGAAAAAGAAAGTTAATTTTTTTATTGTTGGCTACAAACGTTTTTGCTCAAAGACAAACTGATATTGAGGGAGGGGAAGACTATCCTCTAATAAGTCGGTTTAAGGGATCAGTAATTGAATTTTACAAAGTAATAAAGTGGGGTACATATAAATTGCCTATCAATGAGAAAGGAAAATTTTCATGGAAGCCGCCACTTAAGCTCGAGGGCAAAGTCATAAGAATTCAATATTCCGCAGCACCGGACAATAATCCTGAGTATGTATTGCAGAATTACAAAGCTGCCTTGAAAAAAGCAAATTTTACTATAGTTGTTGCCATGGGGAATGATGCTTGTGGAAGGTCACAGGATTTTTCTAAATATTACTATGGTAACGAGCAATATACACCGGCTTTAAATAATGAAAAATTTGGCTTGAAACATCATTTCCCTGCTTGGGAAAATCATGTTTTTTTTATTGCAAAGACTAATAAAGGTGACAAAGATATTTATGTGGCAATTTACATTATTGGGAGAGATAAATATACTTTAATCACTCAGGATGTAATTGAAGTTGAAGCTGCAGAAACAGGTATGGTAACAGCCACATCAATAGATAAAGGAATAAAAGAAACCGGCCATATAGCTATTTACGATATTCTTTTCGCTGGTGATAAAGCAGAAATAAAACCGGAATCTGAAAATGCATTAAGAAATATTGCTGAATTTTTAAAAGCAAACGCCGGTTCAAAATATTTTATAGTAGGACATGCTGCCAGTATAGGTGACTTCACAAGCGGGATGACCCTGTCCGAGAACAGGGCAAAAGCAGTAATGAATGAACTTACTGCAAAATACGGAGTAAATAAGAAGCAGCTTGAAGCCTATGGAGTGGGATCCTTATGTCCTGTTTCCTCAAATAAATCAGATGAGGGAAGAGCAAAAAACAGAAGAGTTGAAATAGTAGAACAATAATTTATTACTTCTTAAATTTATCTTTCAAATTGTTGTAGATTTGGGTGTAGGTAAGATGCTCTTTACCTGTCCACTTCGTTACAGAGAACTCATGTAAATCTTCTATCGGATCAGCAGCTGTAAGCTACTCAGAGAGCCATTTATGCGAACTTGGCTTACAAACAAAGATAAAACCTAAGGTTTTTGTGTCTGCAAAAACCCCACAGGGTCCTGCCGTTGTTGTTTACTTTATTTTGCTCCATAGATATCTGATAAGCGAGGAATGATGGAGATTGGGTGAAAAATACCGAGAATGCTGAAGGTTTTTCACCGATTGTTGTAGAAGACTTAAGACTTTATTTCGAGAAAGGAGATTCAGAAAGAGAAAAGCTGATAGGTCAAGTGATATATTCCCGTTCACATTTCTCTAATTCCCAAGAGACTGATGGTCAGCGGAATAGTTCTTTTATCTCTTTCTTATACAGTTCGTTTATGGCATGCCGCATCACTTCCTGTTTGTGCGAGAGCTCCCTGCCGACTTCAAAGCTCCCTGGAGACAGTTTGAACCTGAATATCCTCTCGAACCCCCTGAATCCGCTTTTGGGATTCACCAGACTGTTAATTTCATCGAGGATTAATTCATTGATCTCCGGGCTGTCTACCAGATCATCCCTGTTCATATAGGGAATCGTGTTGGTTTTGGCATATTCTTCAATATTATCCATCACAGGGACAATAAGGGCTGCCAGAAACTTCCGATCCTGGCCCAGGACAACAACCTGCTCAATATAGTCAGATTCCCGAAGACGCTCCTCAATCGGAGCAGGCTCAACATTTTCACCGCCCAGGAGAACTATGGTGTCCTTTGCTCTTCCAACAATCTTAAGCTCTCCCTTGTGGGTCATCTTGGCCAGGTCTCCGGTATTAAACCAGCCGTCAGAGGAAAGCACCTTTGCCGTTTCTTCAGGCTTGTTATAATATCCAAGCATGACCTGTGGTCCGCGAACCATAAGAACTCCCTTCTCCCCCGGGGGCAGCACCTTATCATGTTCATTCACGATTCGTGCCTCTGTTCCGGGGAATGGGGGACCGATGGTGCCGGTAACGGGCCTTTTTTGGAGCCTGACAGATATTACAGGCGCGGTTTCGGTCAGACCGTATCCTTCAAGCAGAAGAATTCCCGCAGCGGAAAAGAACTTATCCACAGAAGCGGGAAGGGCTCCCCCCCCGGAGACCGCTACCACAAACTTCCCCCCCAGTTTATGCTTAATTTTTTTGAATACCAGAAGATTTCCCAGGAGATTAAAGGGAGTTAGGAGAATTAATGGAATAATGCTTAAGGGAATGTCGATAAAACGGAACCGCTTTCTGAATTGGGGCAGCAGTCCCTTAAGCATATTTAAAAAGGCGGCATGAGCTTTTCCAACGGCAACGAAGAAATAAAAGAGAGCCTTTTTCACACCTCCCTGGGAGTTCACGTTCCTGTAGATGCCGGTCATTACTGCTTCCCAGATTCTCGGCACTGAGGCCATATAGTCCGGGCGTACCGCTGCAAGATCGGGCAGCATAATCTGGCCTATGGGTTTTGAGTAAGCCAGTGTATTTGCATAACCTAAAGCGATGTACTGCATAATGCGCTCAAATGAGTGCCAGACAGGCAGCACGGCGAGCCAGATATCACCCGGTGCTAAATCGATAACACTGGGGATACATCGCACCTGGTAGAGAAAATTCTCATGGCTGAGCATGACTCCCTTGGGTTCACCGGTTGTTCCGGAGGTGAAAATAATGCTGGCCAGATCCCGGTTTTTTCCTTTTTCCAGTTCCTTTTCAAAGAGATCTCCGTTTTGCTCCTTTACCTTCTGCATCACCTCATCAAATGTCAGCACCTCAAGCCCTGCCGCACCCTTTCCGGCAGCGCTTTTTGAGAAATCCTTATCAAATACAATGATTCGTTTCAGGGAGGGTAGATCCTTATTTATTGAAAGGATCTTTTTAAACTGCTCTTCGTTCTCCACAAATGTGGTCTTGCATTCAGCGAATCCCAGAATAAACTTTAGTTCCCGGGGCATAGTATCGCAACTCCTGGGAACATCCGCGGCTCCGATTGCCAGAATAGCTAAGTCCGCTATAAGCCATTCTTTTCTGTTTTCCGAGATGAGGCCCAAATGATCGCCTCGCTTGATTCCCAAAGCTAAAAGACCGGAACCGAAGGTTTTGACTTCTTCATAAAGCTGCCTGTAACTTGTAGGTTGAAACTTTCCCTCACGATCCTTGCTGAGCTGCACAATACTGTCAGGATACTGATCAGTGATTTTTTTAAACATTTTCGGAATCGTTTTATTCATAACTTCAATCATAATTTGCCTCCGGCCTACAGTTTATCTTTAAGCTATCATGTCCTGATGCGCTTGTCAAATTAGTATTTATTTATGATCTTTATAGTAATAATAAAGGAGATAACATATGGCCAGAATTGCGGATAACATAACAGAGCTTGTTGGAAATACTCCGCTGGTTCACATAAATCGATTGACAAAAGGCTTAAAGGCAGAAGTTCTTGCCAAGTTAGAGTTTTATAATCCTACTTCAAGTATTAAAGACCGGATAGGTCTGAATATGATTGAAGCTGCAGAGAGAGAAGGCAGGTTAAATAAGCGTACCGTCGTGCTGGAGCCTACCAGCGGAAATACCGGAATTTCTTTGGCCTTTGTCTGTGCAGCTAAGGGGTATAAGCTCACCCTGACCATGCCTGATAATATGAGCATGGAGCGTCAAAAGCTCTTAAAGATTTTGGGTGCGGAATTGATTCTGACTCCCGGTTCGGAGGGGATGAAGGGAGCGATACGCAGAGCAGAAGAAATGGCTAAAGCAGATCCCAAATATTTTATTCCTCAGCAGTTTAAGAATCCTTCCAATCCGGAGATTCACCGCCGCACTACAGCCCAGGAGATTTGGAGGGATACGGATGGGAGAGTCGATATCCTGGTGGCCGGAGTGGGAACAGGAGGTACTATAACCGGGGTTGCTGAGTTTCTGAAAGATAAAAAATCATCTATCAAGATCTATGGGGTGGAACCGGCGGATTCACCGGTTCTCTCAGGCGGAAAGCCGGGGTCTCATAAAATCCAGGGCATAGGAGCGGGTTTCGTCCCGGATGTGCTGAGGCTTGAACTGATAGACAGGATCATAAAGGTCAGGCATGAGGATGCAGGTATAATGGCCAGGAGGAGTGCGCGGGAGGAGGGAATATTAGTCGGTATATCTTCAGGCGCTGCCCTGTGGGCTGCTTTAGACACAGCTAAAAACCCGGAGAATGAAGGAAAATTAATCGTGGTGATCCTTCCCGATACCGGGGAGCGTTATTTAAGCACCTGGTTGTTTGAAGATTATTAGAAGTTTATAATAGAGCAATACCATGGCTAAAGATAATAAGAATAATGAGCTATCCACTGTAGTTGAAGCTCTCTGTGCCTCTGAGCATGGCAAGCTCTCCTGGCAGGGGCAGGGGGGAAGACTGCTTCCCTCCAGGGATCAGGTAGTAGAAGTAGTAGAAGCCCTGCGCTCCGTTCTCTTTCCAGGTTATTACGGTGTATCCGAGTTCACAGCGGACAACATGCGCTTTCATGTAGGGGCTGGTTTAGATCGTATTTTATGGGTACTACAGGAACAGATAAAGCGCGGATTGTGCTTTGAATGCGGGAAATACGGCATAGATTGCAAGAAGTGCGTGGACAATGCCAGTTCCATTACAAAAAAATTCTTACAGAGACTTCCCTATGTTCAGCATAGACTGGCAGCGGATGTTCAGGCAGCCTACGATGGAGACCCTGCGGCAAAAAGCACGGATGAAACCATATTCTGTTACCCCGGTGTATTGGCCGTAACCTGCTACCGGCTGGCCCATGAGCTCTATACCTTCGGTGTACCATTGATTCCAAGGATTATTACCGAACATGCCCACAGCTTAACTGGAATCGACATCCATCCGGGGGCCAGGATTGATGAGAGTTTTTTTATAGACCACGGTACAGGAGTAGTAATTGGCGAAACCTGTATTATCGGCAAACGTGTCAGGATCTATCAGAGTGTTACCCTGGGGGCAAAGAGTTTTCCCTTGAGCAGTGATGGGAAACCGATCAAGGGAATAAACCGGCATCCCATCGTAGAGGATGATGTGATCATCTATTCAGGGGCGACAATCCTCGGGAGGGTAACTATCGGAAGGGGATCTGTGATCGGAGGCAATGTCTGGATAACTGAGGATGTTCCCCCCGGCAGCAATTATACCTTAAGCTCAATATCCTGATTTTCCTTTGAGTCCCGGTGGAGCATATTGTCAAACCAGGATGTATTTAAAGAGAAGATCAATCCTATCAAGCTTCCCACAAGTGTAAGCCCTAAAAAGAGAAAGAAGAACTGGGATAAGGCATCCTGCAGGGCAAAGAAATCACTCACTATATAATTATTCGTTCCCATAATGAAGAGGAGAAAAAGATTTAACAGAGCAAAGAGGCCCCAGAGAGCCGTTTTTTTTGATCTGCTGTTCATGCTTTGTGCTTCTGCCATTACATGATCAACAAAGCTCTTGCTGTTCAGATAGTCCAGTATCTTCTCTCTGTCTTCACCGGGAAACTCTATCTCTCCTATAATTTTCTCTAAAAGGTAATCGCTTGAATCATCCATCCTGTCACCCCCTAATATATTGGGCCAGTTTATCTTTAATAATTTTTTTTGCCCTGAATATGTGTGATTTTATTGTATTCACAGGCATCTCTGTAATTTCAGATATTTCCGGATAGCTGAATCCCTCGAAGTAGTGCATCTTCAGAACTACATTATAGACATCCGGAAGCTCTTTTAATACTTCCCGGACTCTTTCTTTAAGATCATATTCTAAGAGCTTTGATTCCGGAGAATAATTATGGCTTAGAGTCTGAACATCCAGTTCCGCCTCCAGTAACCTTCTTAGGTTAAAGCGATATTTATTTACCGCCAGATTAATTGCTATTCTATACAGCCAGGCGGAAAAGGGCACCTTGCCTCTGAAGGTTTTAAGTTTTTCGAAGCAGCGCAAAAAAACATCCTGGGCAAAATCTTCTGAATCTTCGGGATTATGAAAGAACTTCAAGCCAAGGTAAAAGACCCGTGCCTGATGTCGCTCGACAATTGTGCGGTATGCCTTCAGGTCGCCCCTAAGAACCTGGCTTATCAGGGCATTATCATCTTTTCCCACTGACCCTATTTATTTATCTTGTGGATAACCACATAAAAGGTAATGACACCAAGACCGGCCATGGTCGGAATAATGCCTCCTAGAAGGGAATTGCTTAAGCCGGTGTAGAGAGCGAAAAAAACTAAGAGACCGATGCCTACGAATAGAGCGACTATTCCGATTAAGAACAGCTTCTCGTCAATTTTCAGTGGGGCCGGGGTACCTCCTTTCTCAATAATCAGTCTGTTCTTTCTGTAATCCCAGAGCAGGAAGAAAAAGCTCAGCACAAACAGTAGAACAACCGCTACAAGAGGAAGAGAGGCTATCAGCACTTGAGATGCGGCGTTCAGGCTTAGAAAGCCTCCCGGAGAAGCTTCTGCCGCTGTAAGAGTCCCCGCCTGGAGTAACATGATACATACCTCCTCACATACTATTGTGACAGGTTATGCAAAGAATAGTTGCATTTTGTGCAACCTCTATGCTTATGACTTGTCATATTGTACATGATATTACTGCAGAAAAGGAAGCTATTGATGAAAAATATTCTGCTGGTTGAACCGAAATCCCCGGATTTTAATATTTATACCATGTTTAAAATTCCACGCCTGGGATTGGCTTTACTGGGCACACAGGCCCTTCAGGCCGGATATAACGTGAAGATTATTTATCAGGAAACAGTTCCCTTAACGAGGGAGCATATTATGTGGGCTGATTTAGTCGGATTTTCCATCATTACCCCAACGGCCCCTGAGGGATATCGCCTGGCGCGCATGGTCCGGGCACTTGCACAGCACGGGCAGAAGAGAAAACCCACGACCATAGTTTTCGGCGGAGTACATGCAACCTTTATGCCCGAAGAATCCCTAAAAGAGGGAGACTACGTAATAAGAGGCGAGGCGGATCAGATTTTTGTTCCATTTTTGAATGCCTTGAGCCAGGGCCGCTCAATTCTTGAGATTCCCGGCCTGAGCTGGAAAGAAAAGGATACTATCGTACACAACCCCATGGCAAAAGAGAGGGTCGATATGAACTCTCTTCCCACTCCGGACTGGAGTCTTTTTGAGGGTTATACCGCGAGCATAGGTGCGGTCATGACCTCCAGGGGATGCCCATATGACTGCAGTTTCTGTTCTGTAACGGCCATGCTGGGCAGACAATACAGGATGCGCTCAGTTGATAAGATAATGCAGGATCTGTCACAGATAAGGTGTAAAAAGGTATTTTTTTACGACGATCATTTCACAGCTAACAGAAAGCGAGCTAAGGAGCTTCTGCGCAGAATTATTGATGAGAGGGGCAAATCGCATCATGTGGAAATCTTCTCCGCCCAGGTTCGCGCAGATATTGCCCGTGATCCGGAGATACTTGATTTGATGAAAGATGCCGGATTCAAACACCTCTTTATCGGCTTTGAATCTGTAAATCCCAGGACATTAGAGCTGTATAATAAGCATCAGACCATGGAGGACATTGAAAATTCTATTGTAGAAATCCATAAAAGGTCCATCTGGATTCACGGCATGTTTGTCTTCGGTTCCGATGCGGATGACGAGAAAACCTTTGTTGAGACCGTCGAATTTGCCATAAAAAATCTCATTGAGACAGTGCAATTTCTAATTCTAACCCCATTTCCGGGTACAAGGCAGTATGCAGATTTTGAGGTACAGGGTAGAATGCTCAATTATGATTGGGCGAGTTTTGATGGCTTTAATCCGGTCTATTTACCAAAATTAATGTCACCATATAAGCTCCAGATGTGTACTATTAAAGCAATGTCCCGGTTCTATTCAATCCGGGGCATACTGAGATGGCTGCTTCGCGGGCAGCTTTGGATTGCTGTAATGCACGTATATGGCTTATGGACTTTAAAGCTCTGGGCGCTGAATAATCGCAAGCGCATCAAGGCTCTGCGTAGGGACAGCAGGGAGGTGTTTGTGCCTGAACTTATGAGGGCGCAGTGTCCCTCTTAAGGTGTTGGACTTGCTTCGTTAGAATAATCTGAATATCCGAAGGAATTATAAGCTCTCACTCTGTAGGTGTATTCAGTTCCAGTAGCTAAATCAATATCATGATCGTTATAAGTTGTTACATTACTTTCGACAGTGTATATTTCTGAGTAGTCCCCGTTGCCTATCTTTCTTTCTATTCTAAACCCATCTTCATTGTTGGAATTGTCAGTCCACTCCAGATGGATGTATGGATTTTCTATGGTTGCGATTAAATCACTCGGCGCAGCAGGAGGGGTTTGATCTGAGGGGTATCCCTGGTAATTATCAGAATCCGGATCAACCGGGTTGTTAAAATTATAGCACCCGCTAAAGACAAGAATGAGAAATCCCGCTAAAAGAATCAAAATATGCTTCATATGACTATTAATATACCACATCTATTAAAATAAACAAGAAACTGGAGTTTTTTTTAATCGGAAAGCACCTACTGATGTGGACTTTGTCTATTAAGTAATTCAATTTGTGCTTCAATATCGTCAATTTCCCTCTGAATCTTATTAGGATTGGGCTTCAACAGCCAGAATAGAGTGCCTGCGGCTATACCAATCCCCCCGATAACACCCGTGGTTATGGCTATTTTCTGGTAGGTCTGCGTCTCTTCTCTTAATGCGATAGCATCATCTGAATCTATGGCTTCCTTATATCTGTTATAAGCATCATTGCCGAGATAGAGGGCAATACCCATGCCCCCGAGTGCGCTGATCCCGACTCCATAGGAAATCCATGTTCCAAGTCTATAGCGCTTTTTCCGTTTTTCTCTGCCGGCCAGTTCCGCACGAAGTGTTTCTCGGTTAGACGCAAGTTCTTTTATTTTATACCGTCGATTATGCGCATCCTTCTGGCTTTTTAAAGCCTTTTCAATAAGGGTTTCCGCATCTGCCTTTAGCTTCGGAAAGCTGTAGCCTGATGTTTTTATCTCCTGTAAAAGTACCATTCCCTGCTCAATATCCGAATCCTCGACCAAGATTTTGGATGCTAAATCACGGTTTAATCTTTCCAGATCCTGAGAAAAGTTAAAACGCAGCTCTTCTATTGCTAAATAATCCTCTTTCTGATCCACAATGTCCGCCTTAGCGACTTCCGGAATAACTTCCTCGATTGTTACTTGAGGCGCAGGCTCTCTCTCAATACTCATTTTTAGAGGAATGCTTTTGTCTGTTTCTTCTCTCTGTTCCTCTGGTATATGTGCAGGGATGTAGCTTATGCTGACCCCCCCGGCATACTCTTCAACATTGTTTATAAAGCCATTATCCTGACGGTCTGAAAGATAATGTCGAGCATTCAGAGCGATCTGCTCTCCCTGCTCATAGAACCGGCCAAGCATGAACAGACGGCGGTTTGATTCCAGTGCCCACCTGTTATTTTCATCAAGCTGGATCACCCGGTTATACTCTTCAAGCGCTTCCTCTACTTCCCCAAGTTCTTCGTGTGAACGCCCTTTAAAGTAATGAGCCTCTACAGAATTTGGATTATCCGGCTCCTGCTTAAGGAACTCTGAAAATAGTTTTATTGAGCTTTCGTAATCCATTAGAAGGTAGCACTGTTTTCCACTATCAAAAGTGGGAAGCTCATCCTGCTTTAACATTTCCCTTTTCTTTTCTATGGCACGGAGAAAGTCTAAGAGCTTCCAGGCCAGTATTCCTGCCTCTGTATTGGGATATTCATTTATTATAAGCTCAAAGATTTGCTTTGATTCTTCATATTCATTCAGCATGGAATGACAGAATGCCTTATGCAGAAGCACAACTGCATGGATTTCAGGCCTCATCTCCTTCTTAGTCAGCATCACCTGGTCGTATTTTTTTATAGCCTCTGAATAATTCCGGTTTCGTTCCTGATAATAAGCTATCTCCAGTAAATCAAAAATTTCTTTATCTTCTACAGGATTAATATTCTCCTTACCAAGTATGAAACGCAAACCCCGGAGAATGAGCCTGACCGGCAGAAGATTCTTCTGCTTCTCGTCCGTACTCACTGAAAACCGCTCCTCTGAGGTAAGAGCCAGCATCTTCGCTTCAAAAGTGTAATTAGCTACTTTACCCTCCCCGTGTTCTATACGCCTTTTGATTAGCTCATACTTACTCACAATACTTAGAGTATTTACGGCCTCTTCTACATGGGCTGCCTGACCCAATAGATAATTGAGCTCCGAAATTCGAATATCTATGAGATCTCTATTGAGGATCACGGTAAAGGCAAATAGTAGAATAACTAATGGAATTGTCAGAAACGCTTTCACACACTTTGATCCTTATCTTTCATAACGGCCGTTTCTTGACTTGTTGACTTCTCATTCTTATGATTCTTATGTGCAGGTTCTACTCTGCTGTCGATAGCATATACAGAACCGTCTTTTTTTTTCAGATAGCTTTTGACCTCAGCCGCCACCTGGATTATTTCGGCCTGATGGTTGAAGGATCGATATTTGTTCGTGGCCACGGCTACTGAAATGCTCATAATAGGAAAGCGCTGACGCTCTCCTCTTCTGTTTACAGATTCAATATAACCGTTCTGTGCATCTGTCTTGTTGTAGAACCGGTGAATACTTTTGTCAAAGGCAGTCACAAAGATTTTAGCAAAAGATTCCCAGTATTCAAAGTCACATATCACAACAAAATCATCCCCTCCCTGGTGTCCTACAAAAATATTCTTAAAGTCCTCACGGCCTGCTGTCTCAAGCAGACAATCACGTGTGTAAAGTATCACATCATCACCTTTTGCAAAGCCATATTTATCGTTATAAGCCTTGAAATTATCAAGATCGCTGTACAACAGGCAGAAGATTCGTCCAGTTAGAAAACTGCCTTCGATAATCATTGAGATCTTTTTGTTCCCGGGAAGTCCGGTCAGCGGGTTGGCTTCTTTGGCTTCATCGCGCATTCCCTGAAGCGCCACACTCATTTCATTAAAGGAATTGGCAAGCTGTCCGATTTCATCCTCCCGTACGATCGGAACTCGGATATTCAGCTTTCCTTTTGATATGGACCTGGCAGCCTCGTAAAGTGTGCGCAGAGGAATGATAAGCATTTTTGATAAGGCAAAGGCGAAAAGTCCATGGATAGTGATGATCAGTACAGCTATCATCACACACTGACGGTACAGATAGGTCATCTGCCTATCGACATCTTTCATTTCAAGTGTTATTGCAGCGACTCCGATTTTATCCATGGCAAAATTAAAGGGAATATAGAGATCGATACGATTTTCTTTCTTTTTAACACGGTGAAAAAAAAGTTTATCTTCAAAGTCCCTCTTGGCGATAGCGATGCTAATAAGTTTAAAGATTTCATCCGTGGCAGCCTCCTCCTTCTTAAGCGGATTGCCGTCTTTTATGGCTGCATATACATTACCATCTTCCGTAAAAAGTGAAATAGTCTCAACTCCCAGTCTCGAAGATACAAGGAGAATTTTATCAATATTGGCATGATTCAATTCACCCTTGCCATCTATGATATTGTCGATACGGTATTTTAAATTTGAACCTTTATGCTGGCTGTTGAGTATCGCGTTTTCAGCGATAAGGTCCATCTGATTTTCAAAAATCAACAGTACAAAAACAGATACATTAAGAAGGGTTATAACCACGTAGAGGAGAGTCGTTCTAAATACGATTGATTTCGTATTTATGTGCATGATCTGATAGTTATTATCGCATATGAGCAAAATATTTTAAAGAGAGCAGTATGCAAGCATCGGGATATTGTGGCGTGACCCCCCACCAGCCAGGCATGATGCTGCTGCCTGAAGGCCTTCATCCGTTTCCGGCAGCCAAAAACCCTGCATATTTGCGTGATTAGTCTGATCACACCTGATCTTTAGGGATTTTTTTAGAAAGACATTTATCCTCATGCCGGATGAGCTTTGGAAGCTCTCCCATAATACCAACTTTCCCTTCTTTTACTATCAGTACGCCCTGAACACCTTGAATTGCCATAACTTTTTCTAAAGCCCGGCCTAGATCTTCGGGTTCCCGGACCAGGTTACAGGCCAGGGTGGCTGCAGCATCGGCTAAGGCGGCGTCCTTTCCTACGGCTGTAGCAAGATCGCAGTCGCCCAAGCTTAAAGAATGGCCCATACAGCTCGAAGAGGAACAAACAGCCAGCGGCATTTCAACAGGCATGATTTCAAAAGCAAGCCGCCCGGATAGTGAATGAGTTCCCGCATACAGACCGATCACGATTTTCTGTTCGGAATAGAGAAAGATATCCCCGCCATTGTCCACGATTGCCTCGCAGGCTCCGGCTTCCAGGGCAGCCTCGGCGGCAGCTTGAGCCGAAGCGCCTGCAACAGCAGCCATTGGGCCGACTCCGGTTTTTGCGGAAGCTTCCTGCATTCCGCATGCTATTGGAGGCGCAATGGAAAGAAGCTCGATAGGCTTTAAGGAAGAAGCGAATTCCGGCTGCCTTTTTATATAATGCTCGAGAATATTCCTCTGTATTTTTATTTCCTCTATTATCAGCTCCGGATGGGATGAACAGATGCGAAAGTGAGCCCCTCTATAGGAAAAGGATCGGTATGACCTCAAGCTTATTCCTAAAATATGGATGAACATGCGCCGAACGGGCAGTTCTCTATGCAGCTTAGACATTCTACACATAGGCTGCTGTTGAAATCGATTTTTCTGGACTTCTTATCAGAAATATAAAGGGCTTCAGTCGGGCAGTGAGGAATGCAGTTGCCGCATTGTACACATTTGGAAGAATCCCATCTGACCCCCTTGTTGGCTTCATTGACCTGTATATTAAAGCTCTTAACAAAAGCCATGCCCTGGCGGATATCTTCCTCATTGCCTGTAACATCGAGCACGAGGAATCCGTCTTCTTCCGGTGTAACCCTGGCTCGAAAAATATTAATAATAAGGTTGTAATCTTTTACTAAATGGTACACGATGGGTTTTTCTGTTGCGCTTTGAGGAAAATGTAGAAGCAGTTTTTGAGTTATCATTCTTCTTTCTCCCTGATTTCAAGTGTTTTCATGGCCTGGCTGCGGGGCAGAGCCTGGATGGCCCGGGACAGGAGGAATTCACCCCGCTTAATTTCATCCTTCAGAAGATGGGCAATCTCTAAGGCTTTAGGGTAAGAGGAGAGGGAGCCTACCTCCACCCGGCGATCGAGCACCTTGACCTCTCCGGATTTGAGCTGCTCGTAGTTCAGCCTGCATAGAACCCTGCCGCTTCGGTTTGGATAGTCCCGGCTGTAATCGATTACCGGGGCCATAATTTCACGGTCCTTAACAGCTGTTCTTTTTAAGATTTCGGGCGTCAGTATGGGAATGGGAATGCCGATTCCTAAGGATAATGAGACCCCGTACCCGATCAGGCTTATTCCACGGACAAACTCAGGCTTCATATCCTTCATATTGGCGGTAAGGGCAAGTGTTCCGGCGCCCTCTGTGGGAACATCATTGGGACTGCGTTCACACGTTGGGGAGTGCTGTGTGCCTTCTGCGTATACATGCCCCTGGGCGCCTGCAAGCCAGACCTTAGTGCCTATACCGATTGTCTCATAGAAGGGATCATTTAGAAGGGGGGAGAGCTGACCGGCTGAGCAGTATGTGAGGTTTTTCATATCGGGTTTGAGCAGACCTAAGTAGGTGTAAATGGGCTTATTCGAGCAGTTGATAGCAACATTGTAGTTCTGATAACAATTCCGAGGATTAACCATAATGGCCTGGTTTAAGTCGTGTATATCAAACCAGGTGCGAATTTCTCTCCTGGGGTAATCATCCGTGCCGTAGGAGAGTCCGAAAAGCTGTAATTTCTCCCCAGAAACCAGCTTCTCTATGACATGACCCCCGCCGTAGCGGAATTCTCCCGGGTAGTACATATTAGCAGGATCATTATGCCTGAGCTGGGTGGCGCCGAGATAAACGTCTACCGCTGCAACACCGCAGTAGATCAACACATCGTCGATCCAGGCTTCGCTCATTCTGATTTTCGGCTTGCTGTGACCGAAATTCAGAAAGCAGCCTGAAGAACACATTGGACCAAATGTTGCAGTGGTTACGACATCCACCTCTTTAGCTGCGGCATCCAGGCCCTTCCTGTCCACATAATCGATTATTTCTTCAGCAGTAAGGACAACAGCTTTTCTTGATTCTATTTTTTTATTGATTTCTTCAAAAGTTTTCATTTTGCTTCACCTGCCAGGGGAACGGGGGATGAGTTTATTATCGACTTGATCAGGAGATAAATAGACCATATGGATGGAGCAGGCACTTTCATATATCTCCAACCCATCTGACCCATTCGGCTCCCAATTGATTTGCAGTATTAGCCAGTTTCTTATCCGCTGTCCAGAGTTCAGATTCCATCTTCTCCGCTTGCGCCATATAAAAACAATCGTATGCCCCTAATCTTTTCATTCGTGTTGCCCAATTGAATGCTTTTTGACAAAGATCATTAGTATTTAGCAGTTGAATGCCCAATCCAAACGCATTTTCCAAAGCCTTCTGAGCTTCCTCTTCGTTAATCTCGCCAAGCATGAAAATCTTATGTATTGCTGAGGTAACTTCATACAGCCATAATCGTGGGGCACAAACTTCAACATTTTGTGTACGCAGAATCCTTAAAGCATGTTCTGAAGCCTCACTGAGTTCTGTGGTAACTACAGTATGAACTGCTACACCGGCATCAATTACGGTCAGGTGTTTGGTCATCTCTCTCCTCATGGGTTTGTTGAATGATCTTAGAAATGTCAATGTCTATCGATTTACCGCATCGTCTCTTTCTAATTTGCCGGCGAAGTTGGCTGGCTTTATCCAATGCTTTTAAATGCGTAGCTTTTTTGGCATCCTCAGACTTTTGAAAATAGCTTGAAATTATTTCACGCACAACTTCTGAAATACTGCACCCCTCCTGTTTCGCCTGGGCTACTAGATATTTATGTTGTTCAGGTTTCAGTAATATTTGCGCTCGTACAAGCTTCATATTAGTCCCAGTTATACACACTTGTGTAATTACACAATAACACCTATATAAGTATCTGTCAAGAGGGATTGCAGAGGACCGCAGAGGAAAAGTGAGGAGCCTGTCCCCATGCATGTTAAACAGCTTCTACTCTTTTAAGCTCCGGGATCAATTGCTTTAAGCGCTTTTCTATACTCTGGCTCAAGGTAATTTGAGACATGGGACATCCGATGCAGGCCCCTTTTAATCTCACTTTGACTGTTCCGTCTTTTGTCACATTAACTAACTCGACATCTCCTCCGTCTCTTTGGAGTATCGGCCTGATCTCCTTCAAAGCTTTTTCAACCTTTTCTCTCATTAATACACCTCCCTATATTTTAATTATCTTCCAGATCCTTAAGATAACCCTCGATCTTCTCTTGCCTTCTGCGCAGTTCTCCGAGCCTGGCTCTTTCCTTCTCTATAACCTCTTTTGGAGCTTTCTTAAGAAAGGAGTCGTTGGAGAGCTTAATTTCTGATCTCTCAACCAGTGTGAGGCAGGTCTGTTTTTCCTTATTAAGCTTCTTAATTTCCTTTTTGATGTCAATAACATCTTTTATGAAGATAAAGGCCTCGAAGCCGGTGCCCAAAACCGGTATGCTTCTTGCTTTAGTAGTAATTTCCGCCTGAATCTTCAGATCTTTGGAGCCTATGAGGAGTGAAATAAGATTCCTCTGTTTGTTGAATATGTCGTTTGCAGGAAGCTTTAGCTCTGTTTTCACGGCTACACGGATATCTTTTTCAATTGGAATGGTAAACTCACTTCGAACGGTGCGGACCGCTCTTATCAACTCTTGAAGGAGGGAAAATCTCTCCTCAACCTTAATATTTATCCGCTCTTCTTTAAACTCGGGAAAAGCGCATCTTCCGATACTCTTATCCCGATACGGAAGCTTTAAATAAATCTCTTCTGTAATAAAGGGGAGGAAGGGGTGAAGGAGTCTTAGGGATTCTTCTAAAACTGAAAGGAGCATATTGATGCTTCTATCCTTTTCTGCATTATCTTTTGAATACAGAGAGAGCTTTGATACTTCTATATACCAGTCACAGAAATCGTTCCAGAAAAATTCATATATCGTCTGGGCTGCATCGTTGAAGCGGTAAAGATCCAGGGCATCGCGCACAGCTCTGATGGCTTCATTCAGTCGATGGTAGATCCAGAGGTCGACCTCACTGTAGACCGGCTTTTTATACTCATCTTTATAATAGACATTCCTCCCTTCCAGATTCATCAGGATGAATCTTGAGGCATTCCAGATCTTATTGGCAAACTTGGAGCCCAGCTTGAAGCTGCCCATATCCATCAAGACATCCTGACCCTGGGCAGTGAGGAAGGCAATGGTAAACTTAAGAGCATCGGCGCCGTACTCATCCACTACGTCCAGGGGATCGATTCCATTGCCCAGGGATTTAGACATCTTCCTTCCCAGCTTATCTCTCACCAGGCCATGAATGTATACATCCTTAAAGGGGATCTGTTTCTTAAACTCCATTCCCATCATGATCATTCTGGCTACCCAGAAGAATATTATGTCGTAGCCGGTTATCAGGACAGATGTGGGGTAAAAGTTTTTAAGATCTTCGGTATTCTCAGGCCAGCCCAGGGTAGAGAAGGGCCAGAGAGCTGAAGAGAACCAGGTATCAAGCACATCCGGGTCCTGCCAGATATCATCACTTCCGCAGTGAGTGCAGATGTCAGGGTCCTGCCTGGAGACGGTCATGCCCTGGCAGTTGTTGCAGTACCAGACCGGGACGCGGTGTCCCCACCATAATTGACGGGATATGCACCAGTCCCGGATGTTATGCAGCCAGTGAGTATAGGTGTTTTCCCATTTCCTGGGGAAGAAGCGTACCTTTCCGTCTTCCCAGGCCTTAAGAGCCAGCTCTGCCAGTGGTTTCATTTTTACAAACCATTGATCGGAGAGATAGGGCTCGATAACTGTATGACAGCGGTAGCAGTGACCCACCTGGTGAGTGTATTCCTCTTCTTTAACGAACAAACCGGCTTTTTTGATGTTCTTTAGAACTAGCTCCCGGGCTTCTTCCAAACTTAAACCTCGGTATTCTTTAGGAACATTGTTATTTAAGCTCCCATCCGGATTTAAAATATTGATCCTCGGCAGCTTATGCCGGATTCCTATTTCATAGTCATTGAGATCATGAGCCGGAGTTACCTTTACCACCCCTGATCCAAATTCCATATCCACAAAGGAATCGGTTATAATCGGGATCTGCCTTTCGGTCAGCGGGAGCTCGGCCAGTTTCCCAACCAGATGGGTATAGCGTCTATCTTCGGGATGAACCGCCAGTGCCGTATCGCCGAGCATGGTCTCCGGTCTGGTGGTTGCAATATCAACCCCCCCCCTGCCCTTTACCAGAGGGTAGCGATAGTGGTACATTTTCCCGTGTACTTCTTCATGTTCCACTTCATCATCAGAAATGGCAGTCCCACAAGAATGGCACCAGTTCACTAAATAATTTCCCCGGTATATCAGGCCTTTCTCAAATAGAGAGACGAAGACCTCGCGTACCGCCCTGGAGAGTCCCTCATCGAGAGTAAATCGCTCTCTCTCCCAGTCACAGGAAGAGCCGATCTTCTGAAGCTGTTTTATAATAATCCGATGATGGGTATCCTTTACTTTCCATGTTTCCTTTAAGAACTCTTCTCTGCCGATTTCCTCCTTTGAAGTGCCTCTTCTCTTAAGCTGCTTCTCCACGACATTTTGTGTGGCAATACCGGCATGATCTGTTCCGGGAAGCCATAGAGTCGGATGCCCAAGCATCCTATGGTAGCGTATCAGGATATCCTGAAGGCAGTTGTTGAGGCCGTGTCCCATATGAAGAACTCCGGTTACATTGGGCGGAGGAATTACAATACAATAGGGAGCTTTACTCTTACCAAGATCCGGGGAGAACAGGTGAGTGTCCAACCAGAATTTGTAGAGTCGGTCTTCGCAGTTTTTTGGATTGTAGGCCTTACTTAACTCAACCTTCTTCATATAAATATTCTCATCTTCAGGCATTTTATCAGAAGTTTATACCTCTGGCAAGAATTGGTATGCCTTGTCTTTGGAGACTTATGCGAAGCGAAAAGAATAAACCTTAACCCTTGATTCGGCAGCGCGTGAGAAAGATAATATGCATAGGAGAAATAACAAGAAGTAATTTTAACCTGGTAAGAAGAAGGATTAGTAATTTCAGGTGTATCCTGCTTTACTCATGAGTAAAATTTGGTTATACTTGTTTTAGTCATGTCAGGAACAATTGTAACACGTTACATCAAAGATTCTGTTAAAGACGATTTAATAGAAAAAATGGTTTTTGTAGGAGGTCCCCGCCAGGTCGGTAAGACTACTTTCGCTTTAAGTCTTTTAGATAATGCTAATGAAACACATCCCGCATACCTGAATTGGGATAATACCCAAACACGTGCATCTCTAATAAGAGGAGAGATTCCCTCAAATCAAAACCTTATCGTGTTAGATGAAATTCACAAATATGCAAGGTGGAGAAATCTTATTAAAGGTTTTTACGACACGTACAAGTCGCTGGTTTCTTTTCTGATTACTGGTTCTGCCAGATTGGATTACTACCGTAAAGGAGGAGACTCTCTCCAGGGGCGTTATCATTACTACAGGCTGCATCCTTTCTCCCCAAATGAAATAAGCTCTAATCCAAATAGAAACGATATTATAACACTTCTTAAGTTCAGCGGCTTTCCGGAACCTTTTCTAAAAAGCAGCGAAAAAACATGGAGACGATGGCAGAGAGAACGTTTATCACGTGTTATTTACGACGACATTAGAGATCTTGAAAATGTCAGGGAAATCAGTCTTATTGAAGTCTTAATCGAAGAACTCCCAAATAGAGTAGGATCGCCATTATCAGTTAAGAATCTAAAAGAACTATTACAGGTAGCACATGATACGGTAGAGCGTTGGATATCTATTCTCGAAAGAGTTTATATCTGTTTTAGAATTCCACCCTTTGGTTCTCCAAGGATACGCGCGGTTAAAAAAGAGCAAAAACTCTATTTATTAGACTGGTCTCAGATTACAGATGAGGGCGCAAGATTTGAAAATTTTGTGGCATGCCAGCTATTAAAGTACTGCAATTTTATTGAAGACACCGAAGGGTATGAAATGGAACTCAGGTTTCTTAGGGATACAGATAGGCGAGAAATTGACTTTATTGTTCTAAAAGACAAAATTGCGCTTTTTGCAGTAGAATGTAAAGCAGGCGAACGTCATATTAATCCGGCAGCATATTATTTTAGAGAGAGAACTGATATAAATCAATTCTATCAGGTTCATCTGGGACAAAAGGACTATGGGAGTGCGGAAAAAACTGTACGCGTGTTACCTTTCCATAAATTTTGCAAAGAGTTAAATCTTCCTTAGCTAGAGCATGAGAGCTTCTGCTATTTCGGGAAGAGCCATAGGCTTATTAGTCAGGCTATGATCATTGGTATTGGTTTTAATTCTCTTTTTAGCGGATCTAAAGCTATTATTGTAGAATATGCGTTTAGTATTTTTTTTTGATAAATTATATATTTGTATTAAAGTTATAATTAAGATATATTATTATAAATAAAAACCGGGGAAAGAAGATAGTGGATAATGAACATAAATTATTGGACAAATCCATAATCAGACACCTGCCAAAAATCGAGCTTCATCGACATTTGGAAGGAACCTTTCCTGTGGAAAAGCTTTATAGGCTCGCTGTAAAGAACAATCTCGGCAGGCCTAAGGATTTTAAGGAATTCAAGAAGGAGGTTCAGTTTCCAAAAGATTCAGGCCCGGATTTTCTAACATTTTTGACTAAATTCAAGAATGACTGGTACCAAAGCATGGATGATGTGTCTTTCATCACTTATCACTCGGTGAAGGATCTGGCCGGGGATGGAATTTTCTACATAGAGCTCCGTTTTTCACCGGAGCATTTCTCCTTAGAGAATGATTTTGACCGCAAGATCGTTACTAAATTAATTATTGAAGCTGGGAATAAGGCAGCCCGGGAAATAGGCATCCATATTAGATATCTGCTTACATTTAACAGGAGCAAACAGAGCTCAGACGAGATGAAAACACTGTATAATCAGTTGAAGAAACTGGATCTGGATGCAATCGTAGGTATTGATCTTGCCGGTGATGAGCTAGAGTATCCCCCGGAAATGTTTCGGGACTTTTTCCAGTTGATCAAAGATGACGGATTATACAAGTCCACTATTCATGCAGGAGAGGTTTCCTCTTCAGGGCAGATCTGGGAATCGATAAAAAACCTTCATGCAGCGCGAATCGGACATGGGACCAGCGCTGCCCAGGACCCGGGCTTACAGGATTACTTAAAAGATAATAATATTGCCTTAGAACAGTGTATTACCTCAAATTATCAGACCGGCTCCTGGGTTGATGAGAAAAATCACCCCCTCGGCGTTTTATATCGGAAAGGAGTGCCTGTTACTATAAATTCGGATGATCCCTTTATCCAGAACACGGATCTCACAGATGATTATATAAAAGCAGTCAAATATTTTAATTTTGATCTTAATGATCTAATTAATCTCAATCTAACGGCCTTAAGAGCAAGTTTCCTTCCACAGGAAGAAAAAGAGCAATTAACTTTAGATTATCTGAGCAGGATTGAGAAGTTTAAAAAGGAGTATGAGAGATGATTGTCAGGTCCATTGCTGTTTATGTGAAAGAGGAATGTATAGAGGATTTTATCAGGATTACTAAAGAGAATCATGAGATGTCAATTAAGGAGCCGGGAATCTTAAGGTTTGACGTTCTTAAGTCCTATTCAGATAAAAATAAGTTCATGCTATATGAAGTATATAAAACAGAAGAAGCCGTAGATGCACATAAGGAAACGGCTCATTATGAAAAATGGAAGGAGGCTGTAGATTCTATGATGGCAAAACCGCGGGAGAGGATTTCCTATGAGGTAATCGCTCCGCTTGATCCGTCAATGTGGCAGTCATGAATCTTTATTTAATCCAACATGCTCAGTCCAGGTCCAAGGAAGAGGATCCGGAAAGGGGGATCACCCAGCAGGGCAGGGACTCCGTGCTTAAGGCAGCACATTACTTTAAGACTCTGAATCCTCAAATCCATGAGATCTGGCACAGCAGCAAATTAAGAGCCAGGCAGACGGCCCATATACTGGCTGATACTTTGGGGATAACGGATAAGATCAAAGAACAGACGAACCTGGCTCCCAACGATAATGTGCAGGATGCAATTAAAATGCTCTTAAGAGTTGAGGGAAACATTGCAGTGGTGGGGCATTTACCCCATCTTTCACGATTGGCTTCAAAACTCATTACAGGAAATGAGCAGGTGGAGCTTATTCATTTTCAAAATGCCGGAATAATCTGTTTAATGAAAAAAGAGGAGTCCTGGAGAATCAGCTGGATTATAATCCCTGGTGTACTTCAAGTATGACAGAAAAGGAATTTATGAACAGCATAGCAAATGGGCGAGTGGATATTTTGCAGCAATTCCTTGATTTGCTAAACGAAATAGAAATCGACTATTGTGTTATTGGGGGATTAGCAGTGAATGCATATGTGGAACCTGTTGTCAGCCTGGATTTGGATATAGTGATTGATTTGAATAGTTTAAATAAACTGCGTCAGGCAGCAGAACAAAGTTTTACAATAAAAGAATTTCCTCACAGATTGAATATGGAAAGCCCGAAGTCTGACATGCGAATACAATTGCAAACAGACCCGCGTTATCAAGCTTTTATCGGCAATGCAACTAAAAAGAAAGTGCTGGGATATAAGATGAAGGTTGCCGCACTGGAAGATGTCATACAAGGGAAAATATGGGCATATTCTGATGAACAAAGACGCAAGAGTAAGCGACAAAAAGACTTGGCCGACATTTTTCGTTTGGTTGAAGCATATCCTGCTTTAATGAAATTATTGCCAGAGTCGATAAAATGTAAAATTGATTTTATTTTCGAATAAGCGAATTCCCCATTATTTTTACTTTCAGACCTGGCTCGCAGGGCTCAAGAATCGGACATCATTGAGGGTAAAGAAATAGCTATTGATTACCACTAAAGGACATTATTCTGTCCTTATTTCTCATGCCCTTCTTTGGGCTTACTTCTCTGCTTTCTCTGGATAGAGAAGCCAGAAAGAAACAATTCAAACTATCCAGTGCTAGTGGAAGAGTGCGAAAAACAGGGTAAAAAATGAGTTTCCCGTGCATCTTCCATATTAGTTCCCATTTTATATTTTTTCAAATCATCTAAATTGTCGATTTTTATGTCTTCTCTCTTTTTTAATGCAAAAACGCTGATGATTTTTAATCACTTTTTCTTAAATTTTTACTTAATATTCACCAAATGGTGTATGGAATCTTCATTAACGATGTACGATATAATTTAAGACAGCAGTTTCTGATGTTTACAGAAGAAAGGATTTTAGTGTTTTGGGGATTTTTGAACCAATAAAATGGAAATAAAGCTCAGAAAGAAGTCTTCGGTTTATATTATCGATATAACAGGGGAGATGGATCTATACAATTCTCATCTGCTCAAAGAGATTGTTGAGAGAATGATATAAAAGAATATAAAGCACTATGTTATAAACCTGGAGCAGGTCAACTATATCGACAGCACCGGCATCGGAGTGCTTATCCATGTGTTCTCCGTCATTAATAAAGCAAATATGCATAAGGATCGCCAACATACACGGTTCTATAAAGAGAGTAGTCGAATTAACAAAGCTAATAGGATTTTTGCCTATTGTTGGCAGCGTGGAAGATGCTGTTAATCAATTGGAACAGGAAGTTCAAAAGGAGCTTTCAGCATGAGTGAAGCAAAGGAAATCATCATTGATGAGAATAACAGCCTTTTCCATAAAGATGGTATGTTTTACAAGGAGTTTCAAAGTGATTTCAGGCAGATAAGGTATTTTACATTTCTTATCGTTCAGAAAGCTCCATCAGAGATTAAAGAGATCAATCTGCTTGAGCAGCAGATTAGTGAGCTTATTAAAAATGCGATAAAGCATGGAAATAAAAATGATCCGACAAAGAAAGTAAGAGCCTGGTTTTCATTCAGCACTGCCCGTGCGCACCTCATTATTGAAGACCAGGGGGCGGGGTTTTCTAAACTGGAGGAATGGAACGAGTTTAACAAGAAGCGCACGGAATTATTTGTAAGCCAGAACTTCGAAGAGATGTAATACTATGTATCCTACCGGACGGAGATGAGTGATGAGCATGACGGAGGAAGCGCTTTATTTGCGGCGGTGGAGTTCTGGAACGGGGGAGTAGTTTTTAATGCAAAACGGAATTGTATGGCGGTATTAAAGACCTTTCCGAAGAGGAGACCGTATATTGAAATTAAATAAAAGGTAAGACGACGAGTGGATTTTGAAGAGCTTCGATATGAAGGATGAGAAGCCTATCATAAAAAAGAGATCCCCTGTTAAACTTCCTTTGAAAGTAATACTCACAGGTAAGGGAATAGACTTTTTTATCAAGAACAAGAAGAGGCCCCATAGATTCAGGATGGCCGATAATATTATCGAGTATGGATTTCCTCTTAACACATTCTCCCCGGCTTACCTGCAGAGAATGATTATAATGAATTACATCTCCAAGATAGAAGTCTCAAGGGTGGAGTTTAATTCTAAAAGAAGTGAAATTATCGATATTACAAAGCTGATCGTATATACATTGCTTTATGAGAGATTCGATGATCATATCTATAAAACCATAATGAAATCACCCTTTATTGAGAATTGGAACAGGATTCATCCGAAAAAAATCATAGATAATAAATCAGTAGTCAATGAGAACTATATTAAGACTTTTCTGCTTGAAAAAGAAAAAGAGCCTTTTAGATTTTTACACTGAAATACCCGAAGGCGAGCTAAACACTCAAGTGGGCTTATACTATCTTTCATATCTTGATGAAGCATGTAAGAAACTAAAAATGCGTTTATTTTTATGAATATAGGATTCAGTATACTTGTCTTAATTACACCTAAATTGAGCGATTTTCAAATAGATTTTGCATTTGCCTGCTGATAATCCAGATTGTCCATTTTTTCGTCTCTCAGTTCTATACATTTTGGTAAAAAAATTATCAACGCTTATTTTTCACTCAATTTAAAATTCTGGAGTATAGTCTCGGACCAGTTTTTTACCTTTTGAGACACAGCTCTGGCTATCTAAAAAAAGGGGATGTATTTTTTTTCTTTCGCTATTAAGTTTGTTGTTATATTACAAGCACAATTGGCATGGCGGAAACACTTCGTACCCAGATAAGATCAAGCTGCAAGGCTTTACGTATGGCACCGGTAACTTTCAAAATAATCTGTCTGCCGGTTCGGATAATTTTTCCGGCAATATCAAGATAGTGTCTGCGGAATGTTGTCGCATACCACACAGTAGATATAACAACAGAACCCATGTCTCGTTTAAATGCCTCAAACAAAAAAAATGAAATAACCATAAGGTAGTAAAAAGCGGTATTCGACGAAAAATGAGTAAAGGGGAGTTGTTCGCTTCCGAAATCCTTCAAACCTCGATTGACCAGTTCATCACGTCCTCTCTGATGGTACGCTGTTATAATTGC
>JAUWZD010000133.1 GCA_030615505.1 Spirochaetales bacterium
TTCGGGGTAGTAAGCAGGATCGATTCGGCAGCTGTACTCTGTGATGAAAAAAAGTTTGGGAATCACATTCAATCCGGCCGCAAGGGCCAGACCTTCGTCCATTACGTAGCTCATCACATGACTGTGCCTCCTGCGGCCAAAGAGCTTTAGAGCCAAAAGCGAGCGCATCGGCAGGCCGCGGGTATTATCGCCGAGCCAGGTAAGTCGACGCTGCCGACGATTTGATCGAAACCAATCTGCACTAAAGAGGGAAGTAGGGGAAGTTGATGTACAATTCTTGAAGTTTGGAACTATGTTCAGGTATTATTTTCTCCTGGCAAACCCAAGTTTGAGACCGTTTATCGGAGCGTGTGTTAGATATATCCGAACTACGCTGGATAGTGAAAATTTTGAGAAGTTCAGCGAAGGACAACTGACCTGGTATGATATGGCTGATATGACACCATATGGTTATTTTTTGTCGACAGACAGCCGGAGGCAGGCAGTTTCCAGATTAAGGATATCGTCGCTGTTGATATAAGTGTGCACTTCAAAATCACCCTTTGTATAGATCATTTTTTCAAGACTGTATTTTTCATACTCCTTGTGTTCAAATGTAACTCTCAAGTTGAATTTTTTTGTTTCGGCTTTTAATTTAACAGGTTTCGGTAAAAAGCTGTAAAGTCCTTTTGTTGCAGGATTAGTATAATATGGATTCTGCCAGCCTGAATCTACAGGTTTTGATTTTTTCCCATCGATATATAAAGTAACGGCAGTTCCGTATACAGGTTTCATGGTCGAGCGATCTACTACCCTTCCGATTAAATACTGGAAATTATGCCAATACAACATTGCTTCCGTATTAATAGTTTCCTCTTTATGATCTTGTTCTACAGCCGTTCTTTGAACGGATTCTCGTCTATTTTTTACCACATCGATAGCTCTATTTACCAAGAGTAATAATTCAACTAAGTTGAATAAACCCGAATCATTTTCCAAATCGATCCAGTGATCTGAGGCCAATCTGGTAAATCCCCTCTCACTCATAATATATTTAGCTGGAATTCGATTAAGGGCATAAGCTGCCGCATCATGAATGAATGATTCTCTTGCCTTAATGTCTGTGCGGTCTTTCAATACTATATCCAATATATGAAGTACGAAATCTTCCTGATAGTTTTTAAGTTTCATATTCTTATTATAGCGCATAAATGACAGATATTAAAAATAATTTTATAAAATCCAGTAAGCCTTAAAAAAAGTGATATAATATAAAAAAGGGGATATTATGATAAATTACATTAAATTGTATAATAAATAATAACAATATAACAATGAAAGCCGAAGCAATAGCATTTGATTTTGACGGTACTTTGATTAAAGGTGGCCTGGACAAGGCCGTTCACATAATGTACTCCTCCTGGGTAGCATGTTATGAATGCGGCTTCAGGGGTTTCCTTCACCCAGATAAGATCGATGTCGATATGGATCGAATTGTCAGGGCCTTCGTGCTTTATCCCGGAGCCCCGAGATTCCAGCAGCTAGCTGCTATTGTCAACTCACTTATCAACGATAGGCAGAGAGCTGCGGAAGATCCAGCCGAGCTGGGCATTAATAAAGAGCTTGAGCAGAGATACAGTGGCGTTCGTAAAAGGTACAATGAGCTCTTTTCTGCTTTAAATGATGCGGCTGCTGAAAAGTACTGGCGCCCCTTCCCCAGCGCTAAAGAGATACTGTCAATTCTATCAACCGAATACGAGCTCTATATAGCTTCAGGTGTGACCCAGGATATTTTAGAGCATGATTTCGACCATCACGGCTTCGACCGCTCCCTGTTTAATGATATATTGGGCGCAAATATGAAGGGCGGTTCCGACAAAGGATATATACTTAAGCAGATTAAGGAAAAGGGCTATACGGATATGCTCTTTGTCGGAGACTCCAATAAAGATCTGGAATACGCTGCCGTAGCCGGAGTAAAGTTCTTCCGTATCAGGGAAGACAGCGATTACAAACGCTTGCTTGAAGCCCTTTCCCGGGGTATGCCTGATGAGAAAAAAAGCTGGAGCTTTACACAACAGGAAATGGAATTATTTTACGCCAAGACGATTCCTCTTTTAAAGCGGTACATAGACGGAGCACCTATGTCTATGGAAGCTATCACAGACCTGATAAACGAATGATTAGTAAATCGGCCGAACACAGCCCTCACAAATCTATATAGTTCCTATGAAATTATTGATAAAATTATATTTTACTGCTATAATAAAATCTAAGGAGGGATATTAGAAATTCCCCATGGGTGAATTTAGAGGAGTAGAGAGTGTCCTGGCATGCTGGGGAAATGGGTGAATCCAAATATGTTTTCTTTAAAGGTCTCTGTAATCTGAGAAAAAACGTTTCGCCATATTGGTTTTATGCCACCCGACAATTCCTTGAATCGCTCTTAGTTTTGTTTCAGAATATAGAGTAGGATGTCGTATGCTGCGAGGGCAGCAAAAAAAGAGCCTTAGCAGGTTATAGAAGGGCACTGAATCTTTGAAATAGAACCGGTTGGTTCCTGAGAGGTGTGAGATCCGCTTGAACACGTTGTTCTCAACTACGCAGTAAATGGAAACCTTCCGCTTCTACAAAAGGAATCTTCAAATATCAACTCTGGGAAACTCCTTCCCATCGGGATTTGCACCTTTATTCAGGAAAAAGCTTTATTAAAGAGAAGATTTTGAGCTTTTCCTTCAATACAATGGCAAAATATCCGTCTTTCGACACATGTTCCCCTCCAAACGGGTATCAAAGAAAAGAAAAAAGAGAAAAGAAACTTAAGGAAGGCATGACAATTGCCCCCTTAAGACAAATCATAATTCATTGCCCATACAGCCTGCAGCAATTCCGCCCGCCCCCACGCCCCAATGGGGAATCTCTGAAGGACACAGAATAAATTTGACTTTTGGAAATAAATGCTATTTAATGAAATTTAACTTTATAAGGCAACTTTTTTTTGGGAGGTCGATGATTTTTAGCCTATGAACTGGAAAAGATATCTCACCATTTTGCTTTTATTACCATTCCTCTGTAATATAACTCTCCTATCAGCCCAAGAGAGTCCTCAGGCAAAAATAATCAGCCTGCACGGTCGCGTTGAACATCTGGCAGCTCTGTTAAAAGAATGGAAAATCGCTCAGATCCTGCAGAACCTTTTTATGCGGGATAGAGTAAAAACTTTTATAGATAGCCGGACGGCAATCCTCTTTATAGATGAAACACAGGTGAGGCTGCGTGGAGGGGCAGAGCTAACCATCCGATCGGAAAAAAGGAAAGATAGAAGAGTTTCTATCATCGAGCTGGCCAAAGGAGAAGGATGGTTTAGAAAGAAGAACCGGGCTACGGATCTTAGAATCGCAACACCGGCGGCCACGGCGGCTATCCGCGGTTCTGAGATAAACATCCGGGTAGACGAATCCGGCGAGACGGTCCTCACCGTTTTGGAAGGGATGGTGAGCTTTTTCAACGAATTTGGCTCCATCTTCGTCTATCCGGGCGAGGAAGCCACGGCCCGGCCGGGGGAGGCTCCAACCAAAAGAGCCATTCTCAACCCGGAAGATGCGGTTCAATGGGTCCTGTATTACCCCACCGCCTTCAGCTGGCACGACCTTATGGAGAACGACATCTCCGAGCCGGTTCTTGAAGGATTCCGTTATCTTCGGGGCGGACAGCCAGGGGAAAGCCTGGAGCTATTCGAAGCATTGTTACAGGAGGATGCATGGGCCCGGATCGGCGCCTCCATGGCTTATCTGGAATTGGGAGCAATCGAGAAGGCTAGATCTGTTCTCCAGGAACCCTTTCCGGTCTCCCTCGAGCCTGACAGCCTGGCCCAATTAGCTTCCATCTCCCTTTCCATTGGGGATTTAGAAAAGGGGCGCAGCGATATCGAGCGCGCCCTAGAGATCGATCCGGGGTCTCTGCGTCCGCGGGTTCTGCTGTCCACGGTGGAGTTAATCCAAAACAACAAGCAGGGGGCCAGGCGGCATGCCCAGGAGGCACTCTCCGCCCATCCAGGCTCAGTGTCCGCCAATATCGTTGCCGGAGAGGCCGAGCAAGCATTTTTCGACCTGAAGGCGGCCCTGTATTACTACAACCGAGCTCTTTCGATCGACCCCAAAGAAATCCGTGCCCTGGTCAACCGGGCCCGCATTCGCTTCGGCAGTGGCTACACCGCCGAAGCCCAGCGGGACTCCGAAAAGGCCTCAGCACTGTCTCCCAGGGACGCTCAGGTGCGCTCTCTGTCCGGGTTCATCAGGCTGGCCTTAGGCGACCGCAAGGGAGCCCATGACGATTTCAAGCAGGCCGTGGCCAGCGATCCCAATTTTGGAGAGCCCCATCTGGGCTTGGGGCTTCTCTCCTTCAAGCAGAACAAGCAGGAGGAGGGGTTATGGGAATTACTTATTGCCACCCTTCTCGATCCGAAGATATCGCTATATCAGAGCTATCTGGGCAAGGCTTACTACCAGCTCCTTCGCTTCGATGAAGCCCTGGACGTCCTGGATACGGCCAAAAGGCTCGATCCCCGGGATCCCAGTCCCTGGCTCTACACGAGTGTCATCTACCAGGATTTGAACCGACAGGTAGATGCCATCGATTCCCTCAGCACCGCCATTGCCATGAACGATAACCGGGCCGTGTACCGGAGCCGCCTCCTCCTGGACCGCGACCTGGCCACAAAGAATGTAAGCCTGGCCGCCGTATATCGGGAGCTTGGCTTCGAGAGCCGGGGTGTCTACGAGGCGCTTAATTCGCTGAGTCGCGACCTGACGAATTCCAGTGCCCACCTGCTGCTGGCCAACCTGTTCGGTTATCTTCCCGACCGCCTCCAGGCTCAAACCAGCGAATTCCTTCAGTACCTACTCTACGCCCCCGTCAACAGAAACTCCTTCTACAGCTTCAACGAATACGCCGCCCTGTTCGAGCAGCCCTTCTTCTCCCTATCCTTCTGGCTGGAGGGCGGATATCCCTACTACGGGGATGTGCAGGCAACCTCTCGAAGCGGAGATGAACGTTTCGCCCATCTGGCTATGTTCCGGTTTCTAGGGGAAGAAGGAGCCCGGCCGGATGACTTCGATCGCAGGTACTTCGGCGTCTTTCAGAGTAAAATTGCCTTGAAGGCCTCCACCGATTTAGCCTTTCAGATTTCGCTCCTCATAGATAACGAGGGCGCTAATGAAACGAAGGTAAAAACCTTCGGGGAGGGGACCGAGCACGCGGTCGATATAACCGCTCCCAACGACAATCCAGACCCCAACGAATACCTCGAAGCGCTGGATGTGGAGATGCTGCTGGGCCTCAAGAGCCATAGCAGCGTCGATTCTGTTTTCACCTCGGCCTTTCAATTTATGAGCTCGGATAGTCTTAGCGGGAACCCGGACGTACCCGAGATCCCAGGCGTGGGATACGAAAACGAATTGCTGTGGCAAGCCTACGATCTTCAGCTCCAGCATGTTTTTAGGCTATTCAATAACCACCAGTTCATCTTCGGTGGCGAGGGCTACCTGCGCAATATAAGCTTCGATACGGAATGGACTTTTAACGGCATCACCGTCGATTCATCATCAGATACAACCCGCGACCTGGGCACTGCCTTCTGGCTGTGGGATTCCTGGCAAGTCTTTCGCTTTCTCAATGCCACGGTGGGGTTACGCTACCAGAGAGACGTTGGGGAAAGCATCACCTCCGATGATACATATAGTTACTCAGGTTTCTATCCCCTGATAGGCCTTACCCTGGGAATCGGGGATCATGCCGTTCTGCGCGCGGCGGCTTTCCGGCGCCTGAATGCACGACTCTTCGGTGCAAAGATCTCTCCGACCACGGTGGCCGGATTTGTGCTCGAGCGCAACGAAATTAACTATACCAGGCGCGATGAGGCGGATCTCTCCCTCGAGATGAGCTGGCCCCGATTCTTCCAGATGAACCACTTCTACTATCGGAAGGTGGAGCTTCCCCCGATAACCGGAAGTGATCTGCCCGAGCCGGAAACGCTCGGGGCAAACAATTCCTTCAATCTTATTTTAACCCGTAATTTCAGCTTCTTAGCCGAGAACCAGCTCACCTACAGCCGGACAGACCAATACGATGAAGTTTCCGATCAGGTGCGTGCCGGGCTGACCTTCACCCATCCTGCGGGAATCACCATCAAGGCGGTCAACTCGGTCGTCATCACCCGCTATCCGGAGACAGACATCGAGGAGTTTAAAGACGACCTCTACAACCTGATCGATCTCGAATTTAGCTACGAGCTCGCCAATAAGAGCGGGACGCTGAACGTCAAGGTAACTAACCTGCTCGATCAGGATTTCAGTCAGTTCACGGAGGTTCTTTTGCTCAATCGGACAAAGCCTTACCGGCGCATCTCGTTCATTTTCCGATTGACTCCTTGATGAAGATGATGCTTGGAAAGAAAAGATTGTATAAGGGAATCAAGGGCATTAACCTTCTGATCAAGAACTTCTTCCTTCCCGAACAGGGCCGATTACGGTTTCCGCCATTCCTGGTGATTGCAATAGTCGGAGTCGTGGCCGGCGTTTTTTTTTCTTCCACCAACCTCATCCGCCGCCTGGAATGGTCAGCCTATGACCGCTTCATGAGACTGTCTTCTAAATCTGCATCCGAAGCTCCCGGAATCGTGGTGGTAGCGATCGACGAGCTTTCCTTCAAGGAAGTCGGCTTACCCTGGCCCTGGCCCCGCAGCTTGCACGCAGAGTTGATCCGGAACCTGCACCGGGGTGGTGCGCGTACGGTCGTGTTGGATATCCTTTTCGATCAGCCGGGGGTATTTCCGGAAGACGACCGGCTGCTCATCGATGCCATCCGTGAGGCGGGAAAGGTCGTCCTTGCTGCGGACCGGTACGAGATCGAGGATCAAGCCTACTCCGTAACACAGTGGGTCGAACCGTTTCCGGAGATCCTCGAAGTGGCCATGGCTACCGGAATCGTGAGCCTCCCCTATGATCCCGATGGGGTGATCAGGAAGTCACCCCTTTCCTTTTCAGGCAGACCCGGCCTGGCCCTGGCCTCCGCTCTGTTTGAGTCTGAATTCGATACACCAAATGGTCTCAGCCAGCCCCGCCTGATCAACTTCAGGGGCCCGCCGCGGATCGGGATCAAGACCGTCTCCTATTACCAGGCCCTTAAGCCAGGGGAAATGCTGCCGGAGGGGATCTTCCGGGATAAGATCGTACTGGTGGGGTTGAGCCTGGGCTCAGCCCCGGAAATCACCGGTGCGGCGGATCACTACATCAGTCCCCTGGGCCTGCCCATGGCCGGGGTATTCATTCATGCCAACCTCCTGGACTCTCTCCTCCGCGGCAGATTCATCGCCGATCCCTTTAGCTCCTTTTTGTCCATGGCCCTCCTGTGTCTGGTGTTGGGCCTGGTTTTTGTCCCGGTCATGTACCGGGTCGGTGTGCTGAGCGGCGCCCTGGTAACCGTCGGATCGGGTTGGATACTTTTTTTAATCGGCTATCTTTTTTTCGCAGTATTGCAACTGATGCTTCCCGTTATCTCGTTGGTTGTTGTATTGATCAGCCTATTCCTGGTTGCCTACGGCTATCGATTCATGCTGGGGATCATCGAACGGAGGTTGATCCTGGGCGCCTTCAAGCATTACCTGGCTCCTGCAATCGTGGAACAGATACTTTCCAATCCGTCCCAGCTCCGCCTGGGAGGAGCGGAGTACGAAGTTACCATCCTGTTCACCGATCTGGCCGGCTTTACTACGATCTCTGAAAGCTTGAGCCCGACCGAGCTGAGGACGCTCCTCACCACTTATTTTCAAGAGATGATGGAAATACTAACCGGAGAGCACGCAACCCTGGATAAATTCATCGGGGACGCCATCATGGTCTATTTCGGCTGTCCCGTCATCGAACCCGGGCATCCCGCCCAGGCATGCCGGGCGGCGGTCGCCATGCAGTGGCGCCTGCAGCAGCTCAACCTGGTATGGCGCCGGCAGGGACTGCAGGAACTCCGCATGAGGGTGGGCATCAATACGGGTTTCGTCATTGCCGGGAACATGGGTACCGAGAAGATCTTCAACTACACCATCCTGGGGGATTCGGTCAACCTCGCCTCGCGCCTCGAAGGGGTCAACAAGGAATACGGCACCTCGACCATAATCAGCCAGTACACCTACGAGAGGGTCCGCGATGAGGTGGCGGTGCGCGAGCTTGACTCCATCCGCGTCAAGGGAAAAGCCCGCCCTGTCTCTATCTATGAGCTGGCAGTCCATAAAGGAGATCTGAGCCCTAAGACGGAGGAATTGTGGATGAACTACGCCGAGGGATTGAGCTCTTATCGCCGGATGCGCTGGGACCAGGCTATCAGTAAGTTCCGGCAGGCACTGGCTATCGATGAGAACGATCAACCGAGCAAGACCCTGCTCGAGCGCTGTTATTCTTACCGGCAGGGACCCCCGCCTCCGGGCTGGGATGGGGTTCACATTATGCGAACCAAATAATGGCCTTTGATTCAATTAAAATAAGAATAAGCTTGACAAGGACAACAGGTTCATATGTAATAACACCTGTTAATATAATTTATAGGAGGTATTTTACATGAAAACGTTAAAAAACATTTATAGAAAGAAGCTTCTGTTCCTCGCCTGTGCCGTTTTCTTTTTTTTGGCGCTAAGTATACCTGTAATGGCTCAGGTGAGATTGGAAGCGAATCTTGGCCTCAATCTCTTTGATGTCGTGGGAACAGAATTGGGAGTCGAATGGGATATCAGTGAGTGGGGGTGGCCAGGTGATCCACTCCTGAAGGGCGATTTAGAGGCAACCGTTCCTACTTCGGCCCTGTTTGGGGTCTATGTGGGATATAATGTAACACCGAATGTAGCTGTCGGCGGTGAGTTTGCTTTCTTTAAAGCAACCGCGGAAGGCAAAGAGACTATAATTGAAAGTGATGATTGGTGGGATGTAATACCTGCAGGTGATGCTGACATCCAGATCCTTAGGATCGGCCCCGCCTTCAGGTACTACTTCATGACCGGTAAGGTGCAGCCATTCATCCACGCGTGTGTGGCCTATACCAGCATGACGATCGATATTGAAGACCTGGAGGAAAAGCTCAAAGAAGGGCTCCTGGACATCGGGTTTGGAGTCGGGGCGCTTTACTTCGTGGCGCCCCAAATCTACATCGGCGGTTATGCCAGAGGGGATTACTATCTGAACATTAAAAAGAGCGAAGTAGAAGACGCCGCTGGCATACCTGGAGCTGGAGATGTTATAAGTTCCAGGACCAAATGGCTTCCTGTCAGTATTATTTTCTGTGTAGGCGGGCAACTGTAACTAATTTTTAAGCCTGCCTTTGGGTCCCATGAGCTGTGATTCAAGTTGGCAGCTCATGGGGCCTTTTTACAAGCGCCAAATGACCTTTCTATAGTTCATACCTAAAGCACCACGGGGTAGCTCTCAAGTCTGGGGCGTGTACCGAAGTCGGGGGGAGAGCCCACACCGAGGCACAGGTGGGGGTTTCGCCGTGATGAAGCAGGTGATGCCGCCGGATAAAGAATAACCACTACGGGGATAATTGAGCTCGAGTGGTGATCGTCGATCCTCAGCCCTACGAGGCGGGGAAAAGGGCGGCGTTTGAGACTGAAGGCCGGGAACTTTCCCGCAACCTCTCCGAGCTGGGTCGGCACGGCCGGCCGGATGCGCTCTACGCCGATGTCACAGATCTGCAGGATGTGCAGGGGGCTGCCTGCTTCGTCTCCGAGCGACACAAACGCATCGATATCGTGATCGACTTTGCCGGCATCCACCATCCACCTACAATTCCAATCTTCACCTTATTATCGGTCCCTATTGTTTAATCAGTTGAAAACATGGACATATTAAGCTAAATTCTCTGCAAACTATATATGCCAAAACCAATACTCAAAATCGAGAGTCTTAAATTTAGATACCCCGAATACCCCGGTCTTCGTACTGAAGAGCTCTTCAGAAACATAA
>JAUWZD010000089.1 GCA_030615505.1 Spirochaetales bacterium
ATCAAACCAGACCAAATATATCTTAACTTCTCCGATTACGATGGGGTGATTTTTTATCTCCTGATAGGTTGGAATGAACATAGTTAAACAAGTACTGACAGTAATTTTTATACCACAGGGCAGAGTAAGAGGCAAACGCAATTTCCCGGGAATCAGATGAATCACTTAACCTCCAGTTTCGACCACACAAGCGATGATCCTGATTCTTTCCTTAATGCTTTAAGATTCTACCTTTCCAGAGACTATCCGGTAGGGATTCAGTTAAATTCATATATGTTTGGGGCTAATTTTGGACCGTTCCCTAAGAGTTCAGTATGTGAATTTTTAGTGGGGTATAATGAATCAGGATTATATTATTTTTATCAATACTCTCTTTGCGTGGGTATAAAATTAATATAAGATAATGTGTTATTTAATATAACAAAGCGGTTGAAGAAGAAGTCCGACTAACGCTGGACTAAGAAGCCCGACTGGCGCTGGACTATGAAGTCCGACTAACGCTGGACTATGAAGCATTTAATGGTCTAATCTTATATATGCTTGAAAATAAAGAACTTGTCCTGGCCACAAACAATCAGCATAAAATTGAGGAAATTTCACGTCTTTTTTCCGGCTTTAAGATTACCACCCCATCAAATCTGGGTATAGAGTTTGAGTATGAAGAGAAGGGAGAGAGTTTTCTAGATAATGCCCTGGCTAAGGCAATGAGCCTGTTTCAATCGATCCGGAAGCCGGTTCTGGCAGATGATTCCGGGCTGGTTGTTTTTGCCCTTAATGGAGAGCCGGGGATATATTCATCCCGTTACGGATCAAAAGAAAAGGGAAGAAAACTGTCAGACAGAGAGAGAATCGATTTTCTGCTGGCCAGGATGGCAGGGCATGATGATAGAAGATGTTTTTTTGTCTGCTGTATAGCCTTAGTAGTGGAGGAGAATCGCTTTTTTATAAGCCATGAGACTGTAAACGGACTGCTTTCTCGATATCCCGCCGGTACAGGAGGTTTTGGCTATGATCCTGTTTTCTATATTCCGGAGTTAAAAAAGACGGCTGCCCAATTATCGGATAAGGAAAAGGACAGGATCTCTCACCGGGGAAGGGCATCTCGCTGTATTATGAGTCTCATAAGCAAAATATAAAGAATCAAGTAGTTCAGCTAATCTACCGAAATTTTTTTTAGTAGGTAAAGATACAGGATAAAAAAGTGATTCCATATTTAGAAGCATTAGAAAATGATCGACTCTCTTCTTTAGATAGAGATAGGCTGCTTATCATCATCAGGAAAATCCGGGAAGTATTTGAGGACCACTTTGATAGAACCTGGCTCGCCATTATTATAGATGGGCTTCCTATTGATTTCAGAACCATAAGGCAAATACGCCTGCTTGTATCCTTGCAGTCCATTCATGACGGAGATGAAAGAGCCCTTTACCATGCAGTATCAGAGCTTGAGCAGTTTATTATTCATGTAAGAAGGTATCTTCTTCCGGGGCTGAAAGAAAGACTCGGAGTATCAGGTCTTGTACCGGATAAGATTGTCAAAGATAAGCAGCAGTACATAATAAGAAGATTTGTGGCCTATACCTTCCCCTACAATCTTGATAAACTTTCACACCTCACCTTTGAGCTGAAAAATCATTTACGACTGCTTTTCCCTCTTATTAATTAATCCATAGAGGTCTTCGACCTCCAGGTCCTCCGATTATTGTTTTTTTGTCGTATTACAAATAGTTTTTTTTGTAGGAAACTGTTAGATTCTATTACAGTACGGAATGGAATGAAAAACCAGGCATCAAAAAAGTTTCAGGCCGAGATCGAACACTACCATACGCTTTCAACACGTCTGATTGATGGCTTAGAGCGTGTAATCCGGGGCAAGAGGAAGGTTTTAGAGTTTCTTGTTACAGGCCTGCTGGCCGGAGGCCATGTGCTGCTTGAGGATGTTCCGGGCCTTGGTAAAACAACTCTTGCTAAGAGCATTGCCCGGCTGATATCAAGGAATAAAAGAGGCAAACCGGTCGTATTTCGAAGAATTCAATTCACACCTGATCTTCTGCCGTACGATATCACTGGTGTGGATATTTTTAATCAGGAACATCAGAAGTTTATCTTCAGGCCCGGTCCTGTATTTGCCAATATTGTACTGGCAGATGAGATAAACAGGACGACTCCAAAGGTACAATCCGCGCTTTTAGAAGTTATGGCCGAGGGTCAGGTAACAGTCGGCAATAAGACTCATATAATGGATTCCCTGTTCTTTGTTATTGCCACTCAAAATCCTGTAGAGACCGAGGGCATCTATCCCCTGCCCCTTGCCCAGTTAGACAGATTCCTTATGAAGGTAAAGATCGGCTATCCGGACGAAGAAGATGAAATGAGCATTGTTCGTGACGACCCTGCTTTTAACATCCTGCCTGTTATTAAACCCGTTTGCGGTAAGGACGAGATACTTCTGGCCCGACAGGCGGCAGGAAAAGTTTACTGTGATGAGCGTCTGATGCGGGTTGCAGTGGCTGTATCAGCTTCTACGCGGAGGCACCGTGGAATCGAACTGGGATGCTCACCCCGGGCCAGTTTGATGCTCATCAAGACGGCCAGGGCCTATGCTATGATGAAGGGCAGAAGCTACTGTATAGACCAGGATCTTGTCGATTTGGCCCCCATTGTTTTACCCCACAGGCTCAGATTGAAAGATGTTCGAATTGACCCTGCCTCACTAATGAGGGAGATTAGCCTGAATGAGCTTTCACGAATTTCCTACTAAGGGGATTTTAAAAAGAGTCTTTCCGTTCACCTGGAGGGGCTTTTTCTTTTTTTTTATCTCTCTGATAATTCTTTTATTCGGAATAGTCAGAATTGAATTAGCCACTATGCTATGGGGAAGCGGCTTTATGCTGCTTGCCCTCTATACTTTTGTCGGCAGTCATATATTCCGCTTAATTGTTAAAAAGCACTTAGAAAAAGTGCTGGATGCAGTAGACTGCAATCTTCCAACCCGGGGACTTTTCCCCGCGCAAGCGGGATCAAAGCATCCCGATGTAGATGGGGGCGGCGGTATGGCGGAAATCAAGGTAGAGCTGCCGCGAGTAACAATCCCGGGCTTTCAGTTGCGCTTCCTGCATCGGTTAAACTGGCACGACCGTAAACCAATAGAGCTTAAGATGCTGCTCTCTCCGGGTCTCAACAAAAAAATCATCGACTTTATACCTGAAAAGCGGGGCTTCTATAAGAGTTATTTCGCCAGTCTATTGATCAGTGATATCCTGGGTTTTACGCTTATGACAGTAAAGGTGCATTTAGAAGAACAGGTGCGGGTATATCCGCCCGTTTACTCAATGGATGAATGGATGGGGCGTATGGAAGTTGGAGGAAACGAGGCTGCCCGCCTGAAGAGAAAGCAGAGAAGCGAGGAACTCCTTGAGGTAAGAAAATATTTCCCCGGAGATGACCAGAGAAAGATAAACTGGAAGATTTACGCCCATTCAGGTGAAATGTTTATCCGTATCGGTGAAGAAACCCCTCCGCCGGAATCCAGATTCCTCTTTATCCTGGATTCAAGCCGCTCCGGCTGTATCCCTAAGGAGCTTTCAGGGGATTATCTGGATGATCTTGTTGAAGCTTGCGCATCAATGATGAATCTACTTCTATTAAAGGGATATCAAATCATGTTAACCACATTTGGAGGCGGAGCTCCAGGGAGCTTTTCACTGGAAATGAGAAAAGAGATGCTCTCCACCCTCTCTGAAGTATGGTGGACTGAAAATCAGGCCTTGGAACTTCCCGGAAAAAAGATGATGCAGGCCATAATATTTTCTTCGCCCGGGTCTGCCGGTCTTTCCGGCATTGCAGGGTCCCTGCATTCCCGGGGATGGGGCGTAAGTCTGTTCCTGAAACAGCTTAGCTGTGCTCAGCTTAAAAAGAGGAAAAGCAGGCTTGAAGCTTTTCTCTTTTTACATGAAGAGAAAAGACCAGACCATAGAAGTATGGAGAAAAAGCTCTCCGCCTTCAACAATGCCCTGTTTGAGGAAATAGCCAGATACCGTAACCCTCCCTGGAGATTTACCAATGTCCATGAAATATAAACCCGGGCGGGGATTTCTTTTATTTCTGGTCAGGAACATGATCCTCTACTTTCTTCTACTAAATGCCTATTCTCATTTAAAAAGAGAGCTGGATATAGTTTTTTTAAGCTCTGTTTTTGTCCTGGCAGTCCTTATAGCAGTATGGACGGAAAGAGGCCGTCTTCGCTTTTTACCGGCTTTGCTATTGATTCTGCTTATCCCTTTGGGCTTGCGATTCCTTTTTTTCCAGGTTTTCGGGCTGCAGAGAAGTCTATCTCCCGGCCCGGAAACAGATTTTCTATATTTCTATTTTGATAAGGATTTTTTTCCTGGTCTGCTGCCCTTTTTAATCATCTGGCTGTTTAATTTCTGTGCTTTACGATTCCCGGTATTCATATATCTGGAAACAGGGTTCAATGCTCTGTTTTTATTGGTCATATTCTGGTCTGAAGCAGGCTACCGCATCACTCTCTATCCACATCCTACTCTATTTGCCGCGGCGCTTTTGTCTTTTCTTCTCTGCGAAATCCTTGTAATAATGCTGGGCAGGCTGCCCGATACCCGTATAAGAGCAGCCGAAGATACCCCGGTTTCCTGGAAGAAGGAAGCGCGCTCTTTTCTGTCCTTTATGTGGCTTATAGTTCCTCTACTCTTTATACTTCTTTTCTTTCTGTTAAGCCGCTTTAATCAGGGGGCTGTCCGTCTGGGCGGGGGTTTGATGAAACCAACCCTGTTTCGATTCGATTTTTCTGAATTCATAAGGCTTGAGAGCGAAATAGAGATGTCTGATGATCTTGTCCTGCTATTCAGAAAGGAAGGTCCGGCAGAAAGGATTTTATTACGAAGATATATTCTGTCCGGTTTTGATAAGAGGAGAGGTTTTTACCATGTAAGGAAGAAGGGCCTTGAGGACCTTCCTGTGACTGTTTCTGACATGGCTGAAGAGATCCAGGACCCCGATTACCTGGCCAGAGCCGATGTCCGCCAGGAGTATTTTTTTGTCAATTTTGATCCCACCTCCCTGATAGGTATGAACTATCCTGTGAAGGTCACACCATTGAAGAATTGGGATTCCTCCTCATTTTTACGAATCTATAGAGTACACTCCAGGGTAAGTCAGGCAGGACCCTTTGAGCTGGAAGACATAGACTCAGACGGATTGACCCCTGGGCAGCATCGTCATTATACCTTTTACGGTAATGATGAGGAAATCGAAAAACTGGCTGAAGAGATAACCGCCTGGTCCGGATCGGAGAGCTATTACGCTAAAGTCCTGTTGATCAGGGATTATCTTAAAACTAATTATTTTTATTCCCTCAAACCGGGGTTGGCTGCTGACGGGGATCAACTTTCCCATTTTCTGTTTAAGAGTCAGAAGGGTTACTGTTCATATTTTGCTTTTGCAATGACTCTGCTCTGCCGGAGTCTCGGTATACCTGCAAGGGTTGCTGTTGGATTTTATGTTGATCCCGAAACTGAAGTGCTCAACTTCTACGAGGTAAGAGCTTATCAGGCTCATGCCTGGGTTGAGGTATATTTCAGCGATTACGGCTGGATAGAGTTTGATCCCTCATCTACTGAGATTGCGCCGGGCGAAGAGTTTATTCTTCAGTTCGGCTTTGATTTTGAGCATCTATCCCGTTTGATTGAAGAAATCTTGAAAAATCAGGATCAGCTTGAAGAAGAGAAGCATGAGCAGCTTGCAGTACGAAAAAAGATTTTCCTGTGGGGCGGTGAGCTTGTGAAAGCGCTGTCGTTTGTGGTCGGAATCTGGTATATTACGCTGCCGGTATTATATCTCCTTACTATTTCAATAATCAAGCTTCATACTTATATTCTATTCATCTTTCATTCGTCTGAGCGAAAAAAGGTTAAGTATCTATTCCGCTTCAGCCTTGTTCGGGCATATGGCCTGGGCCTGATTCGGAGACCGGAAGAGTCTATTATGGAGTATTCTGAAAAGCTGGACTTAGAATATTCTCTGAATCTTCGGCCGTGGACTGAATACTATTTGAAGGCTGTGTTTGACTCATCCTTCCCGGATCAGGATTATGCTCAGGCTTTAAAGGCCTACTACAGATTCTTAAGCTCTTTTAAGGAAACTTATCCTCTAATCTTACGCATTTTAGGCTTTTTAAACCCCATGCACAGCCTGATGAGGAGGGCCTGATGATTCTGTATCTATTCTTGTTCCTGTTATTGGCCCATTCAATCTGGCCGCAGGAAGACAAGAGCGCCGACTGGTATCATGATGCAGCAACCAGGGCCATTTCAAATGAAAATTACGAAACCGCAGTAAAGATTATTGAACAAGGAAAGGAGAAGTATCCGAAATCGCCTGAGCTGAATCTGCTTTTGGCAAATCTATACTATGATAAGGAGCTGTATAAACTGGCACTGGATGAGTATCTTGAGGCTGAAATCAAGGGGGGGGAGGAGTATTACACGTTAAATCAGATTTCCCGCTGTTACGGTAAGCTAAACAGGGAGGAGGAGTCCATTGAATATCTTAAGAAAATACTGATCGATTATCCGGACAGCGTAACAACGATTGACGATCTGGGCTGGATGTACTTTAAAACATATCAGCTTGAGAAGGGAGAAGAACTGCTTCTGGAGGCTGCCAAACGTTACGGTCCAGACAGGGGGATTTTTATGACCCTGGGGACCTTGTATTCAGGGATGTATGAATATGAGAATTCAAAGCAATTCTATTTGAAAGCTATAGATGAGGCTATCCAATCGGAGGATGACTACTTTGCCTCGGTAGCCTATTATAACCTTTCCCTTTTAGAGCACAATTTTTATCATTTTTATTCATCCCTGCGCTATACGGAGGAATCCTTAAGAAGCGCCGATCGTGCCCCGGGGCATCTGGCCAGGGGAGAGCTGTATCAGTCGCGTATGAATTTTTCTTTAGCTCTCTCTGAATATCAGAAATCACTGACCAGGGATACGACTTCCTTAAGCAAGGTAAACTTAGCCATTCTTTATCAACGCTTCGGAATGCTTGAGCTTGCAAAACGTTATGCAGAAGATGTTCTTAATTCTAAAGACCTGGCCTGGATGTACTACTACGGGACTGATATAGAGAGGCATTACAAGGATATACATGAAATCCTGGGCGACATCTACGAGGGTCTGGCAAGAACAGAGCTAATGAAGTCCGAACACAAGCTGCTTGTAAGGATCAAAAACCTATTCCTGTGCATAAAATACAGGCTTATCGCCTATTATCACAGGCAGAAGTTCAGGCTCTATTCCATACAGGTGGGAAAAGCATATATGGAAGAAAAGAACTTACTGGACGCTAACTGGGAATTCTACAAGGGTAATGAGCGATATAGAGATATTGCCTTAAACTATTTAAACAGTGCACGCAGGTTCGAGACTAAAGTGTCTCCCCATTCTGAAGCCTATTATCTTAAGGAAGAGGGAAAACTTCTTAAGTCCAAAGAGCTTTTAGAAGAATCCCTCTCCGCACTGGATCCCTTCTGGGAAAAAGAGGGCATAGCCGATGCATTGATCCTGCTGATACCTCTGTTAAAGAAAAACACGGTGTCCCGGAGGGAGGCTTTAAACCGGCTCTATGAGATAAATCCGGGAGGTCTTCTTCAGTACGGCTTCGGACTTCCCCTGGTAATAGATTTCAAACTTTTAGAAAACCGGCGAGACAGGAGAATAAAGCATATACTCCGTTTTTTAAGAAGAGCCGGCTCGGAGATTGCACCTGCTGATAATCTTAAGGGGTTGAATTACGGATTGGAAATAGATCTGGAAAAGCAGGATCGAGTCTCTTTCAAATTGATCAATCGAGTGAATAATAAAATTCTAAAACAGGATTCTGTGGATACAGGCCCGGGCAGCTCTCGGAAGCGGGCAGCATTAGCGGTAAAGGTAATTATCGATAAATTGTACTCAATACGCTAAATTTTGAACAAGCAGAGCATGGAGGCGTTTCTGATTGATTTTGAGTATATCCGGAATAATTACAGCCAGAGAGACGGACTTGTAGGCAAGAGTAGACTTAGAGCTACTGCAGCTTAATAAGCTCATCCTGCACAAATACGGGCAGGGGTGAAACCTCTCCCCCCCTTTCGAGAATAATTTCCTCAGGATTATCCGTAATCTCACCTATAATGACAGCAGGAATCCCATTTTCAGCCAGTGTGTTACAGGCATTGCGGGCTTGGGGAGGCTGAGCGGTAAACAGAAAAACTCCGGAACTCAAAATGCCCAGAGGATCAAGCTTAAAATGCCGACAGATCATGGTTGTTTCACGCTTAATAGGCAATTTATCCCAGAAAATCCTGGCACCGACATTAGAGCGTAAGGCAATCTCATGAATCCCGGTAGCTACACCGCCTTCAGTCGGGTCGTGAGCCGAGCTTAAGGAAAAAGAGTCTAGTATTTGCCCCTCCTTAAGAATTGAGATGCCGGGATCGTCTATCCACCCGAGGACATTTTTAAAAGCCTTAATTCCCAGTATTTTACGGGATTCCTCATACCTATCCCGGGCGATCAGAGTCGTCCCTTCTAATCCCACCCATTTAGTCATAACCAGGAGGTCTCCGGGATGAGCCCCGCAGGTAGTGGTTGGATCTTTTTGGATAAATCCCACTGCCTGAGCGGAAACAACGATTCGGGTGACTGCCGAGGTCACCTCCGTATGTCCGCCGACCCATAGGAGATCTGACTTTTCGCAGGCAATTTTTATTTCATCAAACACGGTCTTGAGTCTTTCCTGAGTTGTGCCCGGGGGCAGGAGTATGGTTGTTGTCAGATAAACCGGTTTGCCCCCCATGGCCACGATATCGTTGCAATTAACCGCAACAGTGTAGGTGCCTATGTTTTCTTCTGTAAATGTAATAGGGTCTGCTGTAATGATTATGGTTCCCGAGCCTTTCACTACGGCAGCGTCTTCCCCGGCTTCAGCGCCCACTATAATCTCCGGTGCAGCCGAAGTGTTTTCAAGCAGTTTATTCAGCATAACCGAAGGAAGCTTTCCCTCCTGAAGATGATCTGTATCTTTCATGGTGACAGCATTTTTATAATTTAAATTAAAGATACTTCGAATAATCGTTTACCAGGAGGCAGGAGGGTTCTTCATCCTCCTCAATCTCAGGAAAACGTCCTACAGGAACGTAGAAGCGGTTGTCTGCCCTGTCGTCATTGACTGAGCTAACCTCGCCGGCGAGGACCTTCCCTCCCTGGGCGAAGAAGCGATGATACAGGTAGGGCTCAAGGCAGATGCTCTCGCCGGGCTCTAATCGTATTGTCGCCAGACATCCGGCTTCCAGCGTTTTCTCAATTCCATCTATTTTGACGGTCAAAGGCTCCCTGGAGAGCTGCTCATCCTCATCTGAGCGGTAGAGCTCAATCACCAGTGTTCCGCCCCCCCGGTTGATGATGTCCTCCATCTTATTCCAGTGGAAGTGCAGGGGAGTTTCCTGGTTTACATCCACAATCATGATCTTTTCTGCATAGCATTTCCTGTAAACTGGCATTCCCACATTTCCGTTGCGGAGGGTAAAGAGAACCAGTCCCATTCGTCTAAAGTCGCCCAGGCCAAAATCCGTTAAGTCCCATCCTAAAAGGTTATCGACAATTTCCTGGACCTTGCTTTTCTTTGCATTCCAATCTTCAAGAAGCCAGTAGCCCCAGGGGGGAAGTTTAAACCTCATTTGCTCCAAGAAAACCTGCGCATCCCTTATTAAAGCATTGATCATACTCCTCTTCATTATGGCACCACCACTACAGTTATTTTCTTTAGCACTTTCCCGGCAGGAAAACTTAGCACATATGAGCTTTTTGCAAAAGGCTCTACTATTCGGTGACCGCCTGCTTTTCCTTGACATTTCTCATGCCGGGAGGTATTTTTTCTTACAAATGGTACCTACCTTTGAATAAAGAAAAAGCAATCAAGAAAGATCTTCAACATCGCTATGCCACGATCGTAAAGATCCTCAAAGGCAATATCGTCGATAAGAGAGTATGGACACAGGGGATGAGAATACCTGCTGAGAGGGAATTGACCAAAAGCCTTGGGGTGAGCAGAAATACGATAAGAAAAGCCATCTCAGTATTAATCAACGGGGGCTATCTGTTCAGTGAGGTAGGCCGGGGAACCTTCGTCAATTCAAAGAAGTTTTGGGGAAAAAAGAATAAGATCAACAAAGCCAAGCTGGTGGGTATTATTATTACCGATGTAAAATTTGATTTCGGAAAAAAAATAGTCAGGGGAATCGAAAATTATTTACAGAAGAGAGGATATTCATTGATCCTTTGCCAGGATCACAGCAACATAGAAAAAACCCATAAATACGTGAATACCCTGATCGAGCACGATATAAAGGGTGTTATACTGGATCCGTTATTAACGGAGAACTATCTCGAAGATAACACCGAGTTGGTAAAGATCTTCGAAAGAGAGCAAATTCCGCTGGTCCTGATCGATCGGGAGATTCCGGGTATCAAGAAGAATGCCATTATCACCAACAACGAAGAGATATCTTTCAAAGCGGCAGATTACCTCCTGCAAAATAACCACAGGAAAATCGTTGTTGTCAGGAATGGCTCCAATATGTTTCTGAAAAGGCTTAAGGGTGTAGAGCGGGCCTATAAACAGAACAAAATTCCCTTTTCTAATTGCCAGGATATCGTTTTAAAAATGCACGACAATATCAACAGGGATACAGAGATTCTGGCTTCGATCTTAAAAGATCTGTCCGATTATTCAGCTATTTTTTCGCTGAACGAGTATTTTGGCAAGGTAACGCTGCGCACATTTTCTAAATTGAAGAAAAGTGTCCCCGAGGAAGTTTCCTTTATTACTTTTGATCATCCTGAGGATTCTTATCTGGAAGATGGAGCAATCGCCTACGTTGAGCAGCCGCTGCTCAAAATGGGAAATAAAGCCGCGCGAACCGTGATCGATCTTATTGAGAATAAGAAGAACTTCGTCTCGCAAACCGTAATAAAGTCAAAACTGATTATCGGCCGCTCCGTAAAACCCTTCCTTCCCTCCCCATAGGATCCCTGAAGGGCTTAATCACGGCTGGCAGAGTTCCTATGTTTCGGGCGTTTTTCCAGGAACACTTCAAGAGTAACGATCTTGTTCTTGGCGGCCGTTACGTGGATGTATTTTCCCTGATGATCCGCTTTACTAAGGAACTTTTCATTCAGATTCACCCAATTCGCCCTCTGAACATGTCTGAACAGTGTTATTTTACCCTGTATTGTTTTTTCTGTAGAGTTGAAAAGGCGAATGATCAAGCCGCCTGTACTGGAGGATTTTTTAACGGCAGAGAGGATTAGCTGTTCCGGTTCAATGTTAATAAAGGCCAGGGTAGGTGGAAGATACCCGAAACTGCGGCCGATCTGGTTCAGGCGCAGGGGCAGGTTGAATTGATTGGCATACCGAAAGAGCTTCCCCTTCTCCCAGTTTCCCGCATAGGGATAGATGGCATAATTAAAAACAAAGGGACGAAGACACTGGCACATAAGCTGAGTCTCATCAGTGGCAGCCTCTTCCGGATTAGCCCCGATAATGGGATACCTGTAAGTACGTAATAAAGTCAGACCAATCGTCCTCTCTTTGTCTTCGTGCACGGCATATTCGGGCAATCCGATATTGAGGATGGCCAATCCGCTTTCTCTGTCTTCAATCCCGCAAAACATGTATTGTGGGTAGTAGGGCAGCATCGGTTCTTTCCAGGTAGAGGTATCAGGAAGGTGAATATCCCGCCAGGTGAGTGCGAAATGGGTCTCGGAATAGGATTTTGTCGCATCCTGATAACCCGAGGGAAACATCGCACGTAATTTATGGTCATAAACTTGATTGTTAACCTCGGTCCGTAACTCTAAAAAGGGAGAACCTTTTTTCAATGTAACGTAGCAGGTAATTGGATACAGAACTTTATCAGAATTGCGCCGGCTGCAGTCCGGCAGAGCATTCCGGGGGAGCATCAGAGAAGCCTTGATTCGATATTGAACGATCAGCGGTCCGTCAAATACTTTATCAATTTCAGTCGCTGCACCGATGCTGGTAATTATTTCATCGCAGTCAGCTGGCCGTGAAGTAGCATGATCGCCAACCTCCGACTGGTCTTCAAAGTAGTGTAATCCGAGGTAGCGAACCCCCGTTTCTTTATTGGTAATATTAAGCCGACCGTCGTTCAAGATTTCTACTTTTAAAAACTCATTTTCCAGAATATTTGTCAGCGGCGATAATGTTCCCATATTTTTTTTGCGACCAGACTGAGGCCTTATTAAAAAAGTTTTGTAGCCCAACCCGGGTATATTATGTGCCTGCAGGGCACAGTGAAAGCGTCTGACCTTATACTGTATGGGAAACTCATAAGGATTGTTTACAATTGGTGCAAAATTATAACTGCGGAGGAGCTGAACAGTAATTTCTTGCCCTGCTTCGTCCTCCGACGCAAACCAGGTTGACTGGGCTTCTTCGGGTAAATCAATAACAGCGGTTACGACTTCGCTGCGCCGGAACTGGGTTGGATTAAATACCGCCAGACAAACGGAGCCTTCCGGAAGATGACTGTTGTTGATATTCTTGACGATATGGGCTATCGCCCGGTGGCATACGATATTGGCCAGGTGAAGCGTCTGGCGGTTTCGATATTCGACATCCTCATGAACAAGGTCTACGCTGCAGCCCGCTATGCTGTCGTGGGCCTGGTTGGCGAGCAGGTATTTCCAGGCCAGATTCAGCATGCCTTCTGGAAAATCCATGCCCAACAGATAGGCCACTGCCGCCCAGGTATCCGCATTTTTTTGCAGTTTGGCCTCACAGAGTCGATTCTGTTGTTTAAGGTACATCCGTGCACTGAGCATTCCAGGATACAGGTTTTGCCAGAGACCCTCTACCATGGGATAGCGAAACTCCCCTTTCCGCACTTTAAGATTCCTGGCATTCGCTTTTACAGCTTGCACGTAATCATAGAATGAGCTGTGCAGGTAGGTGTCACCAGTATGGAGTTGATTGGCCAATCTGATAATCTCCGGGGTTCGCGGGTAGGGATACGCTTGATCCATGCCATCCATATAGAGAAGATAGGAGCAGGTGGAGTCTTTAACCGCATCCTTTTTTATTGCCGCCAGGGCCCAGGGTAAATTCTCTGTGTAAAGCCTTTCACAGTGTTTTCCCTTAAGCAGCCAGTAATCGGAGCTGTAATCATCTTCATTACAGGGATGGAAGGTCAGTTGCTTCTCATCCCAATGATACTCCCACTGCATGGGCCATTTGTTTAGAGCCATCGGACGATAAACATGCACGTACCAATTGGCCCGGCCGTATGGATTTATGGAACGCATGCCCATGATGCGGCTGCCGTCGGGTCCCTCCCAGATGTATTCGCTTTTTGTTATCTGGTTGTTATTACCGCGGTAGAAAAATATGTGATCAAGGCCGAATCCCCGGTATATCTGAGGCATCTGAGAGGACTGGCCAAAGGAAAAAGGGCTGTATCCGGACCATTTTTTACCCTTCCACTCTTCGGTGATCGATATTCCCAGTAACAAATTTCTGATAATCGATTCACCACAGATCTCCGGTGTATCGGGAAGGGTGTACCAGGGCCCAATGTGAATTCGACCCTCCTCAACCAGACGCCGCAGTTCCGGTTCCCTTTCAGGTTTTATGGCCAGATAATCTTCCAGAACGATGCACTGGGAATCGAGTAAGAAGTATTTATAATCAGGGTTGGAATCGAGCACCTTGATCAGTTGATCGAACATGTCGATCAACAGGGCGCGGGTATTTTGAAAAGGATAGCGCCATTCCCGATCCCAGTGCGTGTGTGACACGACGTGTATGATAAAACCTTTCTTGGCCTTCGACATTAGGGACTCCTCTTATTCAGTAAAATATTGGTACCTACCAATATTTTATATTATGATTGAAAAACAAAGTCAAGTTTAACTATATATGAGATCATATACACGGGCATCCATCTCTTTTAACTCAGGCGTGGCCGGTCCGGTTGCGCTGGCCAGATTAGGCGCCTGGAATGCGGGACACCACAGTTCACGATCTGCCCATTGACTGAGTTGAGGCGGCCGTGCCACGCCCAGTTTTTTCAAGACTTCTTCGGAAGCACTCTTGAAATAGATACCGCGATGCCCGGCTTTCAGCCCGATCATCCGGGTGCCCAGCTCCAGAAGCCGATCGGCCAGGCGAGCGTAATCCTCCGGATCCAGATAATCTATTAATTCAGCTCCCTTATATTTCTTCTTCATTCCCAGGAATTCCGCCGGCTCAAGCATATAGAATGCTTCCTCGATAGAGGGGAGAAAGATGTCGATGTTGGGCAAAACATTGGCCAGGATACTCCTCCAGTTCACCTTTCCCGCCTTTGAATCCGGGTCCGGGAGGGACATATCACAGGAGGTCGTAGCTTCGGAATCTTTAGCGATTTGGAAGATTCTCTGAAGCTCTCTGCCTTCCCTTTCGTACATGCGCCGCATGAGCGGTGGGTAACCGAAGTGGAAGCAACGGCAGCGTTTTAGAAGATCTGTATCCAAGTTTTCTGCCCTAAAGTAATTGTTGCTGCCGGGATTATGTAAAAAAATTCTATCGATACCGGGTACGGCCAGCACTATTGTATAGGAACTGATTGTACCCCCAAGAACCCTGATGCCCTCGGCACTACCGCTGTTTTGCAGATATTCCAGGGTCATTTCCCCGAAATCATCGTCTCCAATGCTGGCGCAAAAACACACCTGTCCGCCCAGGGTCTTCAGGATTATACCGGTGTTAGAGACAGGACCCCCGGTACTCATTTTGGCCTCCCCGACTTGAATCAGTTTCCCGGGCCGTAAAATATCTTGAATAGATTCTGCGCTGTGAGGCGGGAAATGTGGAATTACATCGAAGCAGACATGGCCTGCAAGCATGGCGTCAAATTCTCTAACCATTTCCCGCCCCTTTTTACCTAAGTATAACTTGATGTTGAACGGAACCGCTATGCGGAAAGAATAAGAGCGAAATCAGAACTTAAAAAAAAGAGATCACCGACTGTTGGCGCTGCCCCCAGACCCCCGGGGTTTTCCAGGCATAAGGAGAAACTCTGGATATCCAAGTAACCTGAGAAAAGAAGGTGGGGAAACCTTGTGGCTTCCCCAGACGGATATCCGTCGTACCTCCGTCCGGCTATCCCTCCACGGGTCGCTCCCCAGCGTTGCCCGTTTCTGTTTCACCGGACATGGATAGCTATACATCTTTCCCTTTTTCCTGTCAAACCATCAGAGGAGTCTATCAGGTGCTGATAATAAATTTACGGGTAGGTGGACTTAGGTACTTTAAATATTAAAATGCTTCCTCAGTAAAAGATATCTATAATAGGCATCAAAACAAAACATGAGGAGGCCAAAATGAGTAGTGGAAGTATACTACGCAAACGGTTTAATGACTACATGGTATTGAGGGGATTATCCCAGAATACCCAAGAGTCTTATATACAGGCTGTTTCAGGATTAGCTCTGTATTATAATCAATCTACTGCCCGCCTGAGCAATGATCAGATTCAAACCTATCTGCTCTATATCATCAAAGATCGCTGCCTAGCCTGGAGTTCCTGTAATGTTGCTTTTGCCGGGATTCGTTGTTTCTACACGCAGATTCTTAAGTGGGATGAGACTCGTTTCCATATCCCACCACGTTCCCGCCAGAAGAAACGACCCAGGATTTTGAGCATTCAAGAAGTTGAACGCCTGCTTAGTGTGGTTAAGAATCCTAAGCATCGGGCCTTATTGATGACCGTTTATGGCGCAGGCTTACGGGTGAGCGAAGTTGTCCGATTAAAGCCCTGTCATATTGAAAGTGATCGAATGTTGATTCGCGTGGAACTGGCTAAAGGGCGTGTGGACCGGTATACGATTCTTCAGGAAAGACTGCTGAAAGAATTACGCATCTATTGGGAACTTTATCGCCCAGGAAGGGAGTGGCTTTTCCACCAGCTAAAGCTGGACCAAAGGCTGGACGAGACCGCAAACAACATCTCTCAATTGCAGCAGCCCAGGGAATATATAACCAAGCCCGTGATAAAGCAGGTATTACTCGTGGCCGTGGTATTCATACGCTTCGCCATGCCTTTGCCACTCATATGCTGGAGAACGGGGAAAACCTCGACACCATTCAGCGGTGGATGGGCCATAAGTCCATAGTAACAACTTCCGTCTATCTGCATGTATGCAAGGACCGCCAGAGAACGGCTAAGAATCCACTGGATGAGCTAAACCTGCCGTCATTTCCCAAGCGATAGCAGTATAGGCATGAATATGCTCCATTCTGTAGCTTCGGGAGAAGTCTGTCCACAGACCCCGGAAACCAGCCCGCAAGAAAAGCCGTCCTGGGAGGTTGCAGATATCTTTCGACTTTACGGCGAGGAATATCGCCGTAATCATCCTATTCCGCTTCAGCATTTGAAAGTCATGCATCTGATAGAGATTTGCCGAACGGCGGCCTTGGGTGGACATATCGAATACTGCGATACCTGTGGTTATGAAGTGCAGGCTTACAACTCATGCCGCAATCGCCATTGTCCTAAATGCCAGACCCTGGTCAAAGAGAGATGGCTACAGGAGCGTAAAGCCGAACTCATACCTGTTGGTTATTTCCATTTGGTATTCACAGTGCCCCACGATCTTAACCCAATTATTCTGTGCAACAAACAAGTAATGCTCAATATCCTGTTCGCATCCGTTAATGAGACTCTACAAACCTTTGCTCATGATCCTCAGTGGCGGCTTGGGGGCAATTGGGTTTTATCTCAGTTCTCCATACCTGGAGCCAGACACTGATGGATCACTTCCACTTACATTGCGTTATCCCGCAGGTGTTCTGCAACAGGACAAAACATGGAAATCGGGCCGGGAAACCTTTCTATTCAAGACAAGCTCACTGTCCATAGAGTTCTGTAATTGTTATCTGAAACTGTTGCAAAAAGCATACGAAAATGGCCAGCTGATCTTTCCGGAAAAGACAGCTCCACTTGGCACTCCGGAGGGTATATGTCAACTTGTTGATCGGATTAAAAATAAGAGCTGGATTGTCTATGCGAAGCGTCCCTTCGCCGGTCCAGAACAAGTCCTTGAATATCTGGGCCGTTATATCCATAGAGTCGCCATCTCAAATCACCGGATTATCTCGGTTCAGGATGGGAAAGTGACATTCACCTACAAAGACAGAAGCGATCATAACCGCACCAAACTGATGACCCTGGAAGCTGATGAGTTTATGAGGCGTTTTCTCTTACATATCCTTCCCGGCGGCTTCATGAAGATTCGCCATTTCGGCTTCCTTGCCAATAGCTGCAAAAAGAAAAACCTTAAGTGTATTCATGAGCAGCTTGGAGTTCCTTTCCAAGACTCCGAACTTCAAAAGGAGACGGTTCAGGAAATGATGCTCAGACTTACCGGCGAGGATATTACCCGTTGTCCCCGCTGTGGAAAGAGACATCTGGTTAGAACTCCCATCCCTCTCCCCCACAGTTCTTTACACCTGCTCAGCAGGGAAAGGTTTGATAGCTCATGAATCGGGTCAAGGAAGTCATAAATGAAGAAGATATGAGTAGAATCCACTTTCCTACAAACAAACTCGAAGTATATTCTTGTTCATCCTTTTTGTTGCCTTATGTGTTTTTGAAGAGATGGATCGAGCTCATGCTGCTCATACTGATAGAAAAGACTCACTTAAAAAACAGTCAATACCTTCCAGGTCGTGATTCTTTCTTTAAACAGGGCTTGAAATGCATACCATTTACACTCGAATAAGAGAAAATCTTATCATACAATCCCCATAGCACGGGTAAATTTGCGCGGCTCCGTTCAACAACGTTTTATCCATCATGCACCCAATCATTCTCACATTAAATCTTTTGTTGTTTGTTAACATTTTTATGTCTATTGAATCATTGTTCTCTGCAGTGCACGATGGATAAAACGCTATTCATCACATTAAAATGGATTAAAGCTCAATTGTTAGCGGAATCATGCAATTTTGGCATAAATTCTGGCTAAAATCCCCATATTTATCAAATTTGAGAGCTTTGATTATGTTGTCTACATTCGGAGAGAATGCAGTAATAGTAAGGACTTACGACCTCTATACAACATAATGGGCTACACAACATAAAAAGAAAACCTGAAGCTTTTCGATGCCTCCGATTTTATCGCTCTTCTCACCCAGCACCTACCGCCCAAGGGATTTACAACAATATATCTGACGCACATGGATGTGCTAATATCGGCGGAGACATGGATGTCGAGAGCCGATCGACGCTACGGGCTGTACTCCTCCCTAAAGCCTGAGGCAAGTGGACCGATAAGCCGTACGTGGCAGCACTTGCGCCGGATGGCTGGAAGCAGAAGCACCTTGATCCTCCAGATTCCCACGAGAGGCAAGAGAACCACGACTCTGATCTCTCTGTCTGCTCAGTGGAGCGCAGGGCCGCATGGGCACGCCTGCCGGAAGGTCCCGACCGTGGGGATAGCCAAGGTATATGAAGTGGATCCTATGATATGTGATCACTGCGGTTCACCCATGAGGATCCTAGCCACTATAACCGATCCGCAAGAGGTTAAGAAGATTCCCGTAAGGGACATCTTGTGAAAATCGGTAAACCACCTCCGGGATTAGATGCATTATCCTTGAACCAGGCTCCTACCTCCAATCTTCTCCCCGGGGTGAACAGTAGATCCACAGTAACACGAACAGCCGACAATCCTCCACTTCTCAAGCCCTCAGCCGAAAGAGACAGCTTGATGGCCACATGCCGCTGACATCTCAGTCCTCTTGTGGGCTCTCACCGCTGATCGCAAGGACCAACCTGTGATCTTATGC
>JAUWZD010000168.1 GCA_030615505.1 Spirochaetales bacterium
CTAAAAATCCTTATCAGGTACGTTTTACGCAACTCTGCCTTTTTTCAGGCTTTTTGGCGGACGATTCTTCCCCGATTCTCCCCTATTTTACATGATTTTTCACCGTTGGACTTGTATTAAATTATAAGTTTTACTATCATCTGACTTTCAGACTCTCAATGCAACGACCCAATAAGCCATCTGTATCGATGGGCGTAGGGTGGTCATATACACCGTCTCCAAGTTGGCGAGGCTTGCCTGTTTTCCTACCCCAGTAAGTTGGTATGACAATAGTAATGTACATAGCAATACCCCTCTTATTAGCCTTCAAATGCACCAGCAGTCCGTACCGACGCTATATGGCACTGTTGTAAAGTAAGAATATTACAACTGGGATCGAGGGAAATGCTTGGGCAGCCTTGAATTCTCAATTGTCCAGTATTGTTATTTCCACTCTCCGGTTAAGCCTTCGGCCCGCTTCCGATAAATTGTCGGCTATAGGCTCCCGGGAACCCATACCCCAGGTCATTACCTGGGTCTCTTTTAAAGCTCCGACTTTAAGAAGAAAATCGGCTACGGCTTTGGCCCTCTGCTCAGAGAGGACTTGGCAGCTTTCCTCTGTACCCACTTTAGCGGTATAGCCTGTTATGAGGAAATCCCTGTCTGTATATTTAACAAGGATTTCACCTATAAGCTCCAATTTACGCTTTTCCGAATCCCAGAGAAAGGATGAATCCGGTGGGAACTGAATATTTTCTAAAGTAAGGGTCACCCCCTCATCTTCGGCAGTAACACTTGTATCTTCTATTCCCTTACTCCTAAGCTCTTCAGTCAGTTCCTCAACCATCTTTTTCTTATCAAGCTTAGGAGACTCAATAAGCAATCCCCGGGCTGTTCCCTCATACTCTACATAATCACCATTTGAGAGATGGAAGATAAAATTAAAGCTCTCCTCATAGGAGTGGGGCTTGCCCTTCTCAATATCCCAATAGTAGGTCTGATCCGAGACTCCTGTTATTTTAACCGGGGCTATTTTTAAGGCGCCTTTCAAGGGCTCAACCCGGTGAAACACTGTATAGTGGATCCCAAAAACAGCCAATTTTTTCCCATCCATTTCTTCATTGCGCAGATAGGCATAATGAACCTGAATGGGGAAGCGGAAGGCCCGATTAATCCCATAGCTCCTTCGAAAATCATGGACCTCTTCTCCCGGGTTGGTCCAGGATTTGCCCACTTCAACTTCTTCCTTGGGGAAAAACGGTACATTTCTTACCACAGGCATAAAGTATTCAGGGCTGATATCGTAAATACCCAGCTCATCCCTCCAGAACATGGAATAGTAGTCCTCAGTAATTGAAAAGGAATCATGAACCCCATAGGCCCTTTCGGAAATCTGAAAGGATGTGGACAACAGTCCTGCGCCATCTTTTACGTTCAGGGTATCAACGGCTATCTTATTGAGGATATTCGCCCGATGGGAGAGAGATCCATTAATATAAACATCTTCATGAACCTCTGTAACAATCCTGTACTGCTCATCCTTAGTATATCTGAATCGGAATAGCTCAGCATAAAGAGGACATATACAGGGATAAATTGCCAAAATCAGTAATAATACTTTAAGCTTCATTCTCAAGCCTTTGCCCCCTTTCAATCCGCAGGCGCTCCGCATCTGCGCTCCGCTTGACAAATCGGTTTCCTATATATTATCTTATTCTTTAAAAAGGCTCTTTGTAAATAAGGATTTTATGGCACTGCTGAAAAGAAATCGCTCTTTTTGGAGTGCGGAAATTTTGCCCTTAATACGCGATGTCGGGTATTTAAAACCAACCCTTCTTCAGCAGAAGATTATTCCACTCATATTAAAGGGAAAAGATCTTGCTGTTGAAGCCGAGGAAGGCACAGGTAAGACTGCCGCTTTCATCCTGCCGATCGTAGTTAAATCCCAAAGGGGAAAATCCGGGATTAAGGCGGTAGTCCTTACTAACACTCTGGAGAATTCCCGGAAAATTTATCGTGAGTTCAGGAGATTTTTACCTCAGGGGAAAAGAAAGCTTTCACCATTCACTTTTGGGATAGTAGAGGATGTTCGAAAAGAAAACAGAATCCTCTTAAGAACCCCGGATGTTTTAATCGGTACTCCTTCAAGGATTATCGATCATATTAGAAGAGGTAATTTGCTTTTTCCTCATCTCCAGACCGTTATTATTGATGAGCTGGTTAAAGGAGAAAAGCCCGGATTCGACGAAGATATTCAGTTTATTTTTTCAAAATTTCCGCAGAAAAGACAGACTATACTATTCTCCCCGTCATTTAACGTAGGCACAAATACGCTTATCTCCGTTTTAAAAAGGCCTATTATAATTCCCGTTACATCATGGAGGGAATCCGTACCCCCGGGCAAAGAAGTTTTTCTTGAAACGGACGATAAACAGAAACTTTCGCTCCTTTTTCGCCTTATTCTCACAGAGGATATAGATTCCCTGCTCATCCTGTGCAAGAATAACCTGGAATTAAAAAGAATTATAAAAGCCTTAAGAACCAAAAGCTTCAGAACAATTTATCTTTTGGAGAATATGCCCCTGCATAAACAACTTCAGGTACTAAATGTTTTCAATGAAGGAAGAACATCCATTTTAGTTAGCACATTTTCCGCCATCAGGCAGAAAAGCGCGAAATGGGTTAGCCATATAATCTGTTTCGATCTGCCTCCCGATTGGCAAGAATTCAGCACTAAGAGTTTTGCATTGAGGAAGACTATCTTCCTCGATACAGACGTGCAATTTATTCAATTACAGGAGAAGAGAAAAGTGGATATTATAAAAAATGAAGTGATAGGAACGATTAAAATCAGGGATGGGCTGGCAACACCCCAGATTCGGCAGACATTGAGGCGATCGGAGCACTTGCACCGCATTTCCACGCACCGCACAAGTGAGTGATAGGAACGATTAGTGAAAGCAGGCGAAAATCGTGCAGACGGAGCATTAGACCAAGGGCTGGCGCGGGAACGTAGGTGCCTATTCAGGGTGGGACATGCAACAGGGACTCAAGTGAGCCCACGGAACAAGAAGAGAGTGGAAAAAAGGCTAGTTAAGCTAAGCGAGATCTATGCCCGGAGGCGACCGGCCGATTTTGACCAGATGCCCCTGACGGGAATCTTGCGAACCTCTTCGGGCTCGGTGATGATAGCAAGGATACGCATCGGAT
>JAUWZD010000097.1 GCA_030615505.1 Spirochaetales bacterium
TGTCGATCTGTGATCATTCGTGATGCCTCCTCTGAGGCTATCTTGAACGATCTTCTCATCCCCCGAAACCGGGAATTCTAATTGTCGTTGGACGGGAGTTTTAATTGTCGTCAGGCGGGAATTATAATTGTCGCTGATCACCCGTAGCCGCTTTAAGTAATTTTTCAGAATCGGCTTCATCTCGATTGAATCTCCCTGTGACTGTTCCTTCATACATTACAACAATTTTATCGGACATGCACAGAATTTCGGGGATCTCAGAAGAAATAAGCAGTATTGCCATGCCCTGTTTTGCAAGCACAGAGATAAACTCGTGTACCCTGGCCTTGGTTGCCACATCGATTCCCTTTGTAGGCTCATCCATAATTAATATCTCAGGTCTTGTAGCCAGCCATTTAGCCAAAACCACTTTCTGCTGATTTCCCCCTGATAAGTCATTCACAGGCTGTTCCCAACCGGAGGCTTTTATATCCATTCGCCTGCCGAATTTTTGAGTAATTTTTAGCTCCTCAGCACTATCGAGAAATGAATATCTGCTTATCTTATCTATTATTGGGAGAGTTAAATTCTCCCGGATGTTCATTTTTGCAATTGTACCCTGAAGCTGTCGATCTTCAGGAATGTACGCGATCCCATAATTCATTGCCTCAGCCGGATTTTTGATTTCAGCTATTTTACCGTTAATAAAGACCTCACCTTCTGTTTTTAAATCAATTCCAAAAATTGCCTGTATGACATCAGATCTTCCTGCTCCGACAAGGCCAAAGAGCCCCAGGATCTCGCCCTTGTGCAGTTTAAAAGAAATGTCCTTGAAAATACCAACCCTGGATATTCTTTTTACCTCCAGCACAGTATTGCCATGTTCTACCGCTCTCTTGGGAAACATCTTGTTAAGACTGCGTCCGACCATCATCTGAATAATAGCATCCACGTCCGTATCAGCTACCCTGCCCTGGCCGATATATTTGCCATCCCGGAGCACTGTAAAGTAGTCTGCAATCTCAAATATATCTTCGAATTTATGAGAGATGAAAACGATGGCTTTGCCCTCTGATTTCAACTGGCGGATGATTCTATACAGATCCTCTACCTCTTTAAGAGATAAAGCCGAGGTGGGCTCATCCATGATCACGATTCTTGCATCCAGGGAGAGAGCCTTTACGATCTCAACCATATGTCTCTGTGCTACGCTGAGATTTTTAACTTTAGTATCAGGATTGATATCCAGTTCAAGCTTTTCCAGAAGTACCTTTGTCTTATGCTTCATCTCTTTCCAGTCAATGGTTCTCGGGAAAGGCTTTTTAAGATGATGGCCCATGTAGATATTTTCTGTAACGGAAAGATCGGGGAACATTGTAGCTTCCTGATGTATAGCCGCTATGCTTGCCTTCTGGGAATCCAGGGGGTTTTTAAAATCAACCTCAACCCCCTGGATAATGATTTTACCCTCTTCAGGATGATAAATACCTGTAAGAACTTTTACTAATGTGGATTTTCCGGCGCCGTTCTCGCCGATAAGAGCATGAACCTCCCCGGCTCTTATTGTATAATCAACTCCATCAAGGGCTTTAATGCCGGGAAAGTATTTCTTAATGCCCTTCATTTCAAGAAGACAGTTTCCCAAATCAGAGATCCTTTATTTCGTATAGGAGAGTAAAGCAGGATAAGAGGATCCTGCTTTACTCTTAAATGGATGTTAGTAAATTGCAGCGAATTTATCTATATTGCCCTTCTCAAAGACATAGGGTTCACTCATGATAGCCACATTACCATCCCCGATCTTTATCTCGCCCATTCTCCCGACTTTCATGACTTCGCCCTGTTTGCCCTGGAAATCGCCCTTTATAAGTTTATAAGCAATATAGGTGGAGGAGTATCCTAAATCGATTGGATTCCAGAGAGACATCTTCCTGCATGTGCCGTTCTTAATATACTGCTTCATCTCAGAGGGTAGGCCAAGCCCGGTAAGCTCAATTTTTCCTGCTTTGCCTGAATCCTCCAGTGCTTTTCCGGTTGCTGCAATACCCACTGTTGTAGGTGAGATAATCCCCCTCAGGTTGGGATACGATTTAAACAGGCCCATTGCCTCCCTGTAGCTTTTGTCAGAGAGATCATCACCGTAAACCACGGACACCAGGTTCATATCCTTGTAATCAGATTTTTTTAGTTCCTCTTTCATCCATTCAATCCAGGCATTCTGATTGGTGGCCTGGGAAGAAGCGCTCAAGATTGCAATTTCACCCTTATAGTCAATCAAATCAGCTATCATCTTAACCTGGCTTCTGCCGATAAACTCATCACTGGATGCAGCAAGGTGCAGCAGGCGTCCTTCTTCTGCAACCCCTGAATCAAAGGAGATCACCGTAATCCCTGCTTTCAATGCTTTCTTGGCAATAGGAACTAATGCATCTACGTCATTGGCAGAAATAGCGATAGCATCTACTTTCTGAGCAATGAGAGAGTCGATTATCTCGATTTGCCCCTCAGCCGTTGGTGTGCTCGGTCCCTGGTAGATCAGTTCAACCCCGCCGATTTCCTCAGCCGCCTCCAGACCTCCGTCTCTGCAGGCTTCAAAGAAGGAATTCCCCAGGTTTTTTACGACCATGGCAATCCTGATTTTTCCCTCTTTTTCCACTTCTTTCTGCCCGCCTGAAAAAACCAAAGAAGTAACACAGAACCCTATTAAAAGGGCCATAAGGATAAGTTTTGTTTTTTTCATTCTCTTATCCCTCCTTTATATGGTATTTTGAATTCTATAATACCACAGCCCACAGTACCAACATATGATGTAAAACTACGATCCCGGTGCTGATTTCTACGGTTTCAGGTCTTGAACTATGATTTATCTGTTCTTTTTTTATACTCTGAAGGATTGCAGTTGAATTGGTTCTTAAAGAGCTTTGTAAAATGCCGTGTGCTGTAATAGCCGACCTTCCCGGCCACATGCTTAACCCGGGCCGCAGGATCCATAAGCAGCTCTTCAGATTTCGACATACGAAGTTTTGTCAGGTATTTAATAAATGTAGTTCCAGTTTTCTTATGAAACAGTGTGCTTAAATAATTTGGCGTAATATTCAGCCTGTATGCAATCTGCGCAATTCCAATATCATGCATATAGTTTTTTTCAACAAAGGCTGTAACCTGGCTTACAATATCACCCAATCCTTCATCAGTCTTTTGCTTTTCTGCAAGTAATGTATTGCTCATTATCTTAAGTTTTTCCCCAAGGTTATGAATCCACTGATGATCTTCACTGTGGCTCAGTGGGAATGTATCATTAGTATCTATAGAATAATGAAGAAATCTCGATACAGCTCTTTTAACCGGATCAAAACGTGTTAGATCAGAATCGGATAATATTTTTTCCAGTTCTTCAATCTTTTTAAGAAAGGCTAAATAATTTTTTTCCCGATATGCATCAGATAAACCGGTTAAGCTGTTACAAAGATCAACAAAATGCGGTTTTTCTTTATGTTTGACTAAGTCTTCCAGAGTTATTCTTCTTCCTATTTCTAAAACAGCCCTAAAGGATGATAATTCACTTAAAGTCTGCATCTGCTTAAAAAGCTGAGTATAAGATGAGCACTCAGTAGTTTGCAGCAGGGTTACACAGAAGTTGTCACTTTCATACTGGCGGGAAATACTTAGAAGTTTATTAAAATATCTTTCTACAATCTGCTTACTTAAGCCTTTTCCGGCAGGCATTTCCCAGGCGCCGATAGTAGCCAGTTCACCATTGGGCAGTGTAAACAGGGCTATCCTTATATCATTTGTTAAAGTTTCAGAAATTCTTTCCCTTATGCTATTACAGAAATTTATCTGATATTTGACTTTAGATTTTTCATCGATGCTGCTGTCAAAAACAATAATCGAGCCTGAAAAATTATATTTTGAAATAATATCCTGCTCATGCTGCAGAGAGCTTGTATTGTTAAACAGGGCATTGATTTTGCTTTCAAATTTTTCATTAAGAACAATATTTTCCTTTTTGTTTTCTTTAATCATATCATTAATAGTTTCTGACAATTCCTCAGGGCTTACGGGTTTTAATAAATACGCGGCTGCGCCAAGACTTATAGCCTCTTTGGCATAATCGAACTCTGAATAACTTGTAAGAATGATCCATTTTGTGCGAGGAGAAATTTCCCTGGCGATTTTTATAGCGTCCAATCCGTTTAACCTCGGCATCTTTATATCTACAAAAGCAATATCCGGACTACGCTTATTTACCAGATCTATCATTTCCTCACCATTACCCGCTTCCCCTACAATCTCTGTTGAGAGCTTCATTTCCTCTATCATACTCATAAGGCTGTACCGCACGAGTTTTTCGTCGTCTGCAATGAGTATTTTCATGCCCGAACTTCTTCTTCGGAGATCTCAATAACAGCCTGAGTGCCTTTACCAATCCGGCTTTTAATGTTAAAAGAGGCTTTATTATAAGCGATCATCAGCCTTTCACGCACATTAGAAAGCCCTATATGCTCTTTTTTTTCAATAGGCTTTTGATTGAATCCTATTCCATTATCGCTTATTAATATTCCTAACACAGATTCACCATTCTTGCGGTTGAATCTCGCCGTTATGTTCAACTCTCCCTGCCGGTCCAGAGGCTCAATTCCATGTATAATCGCATTTTCAACTAAAGGCTGTAAAAGCAGTTTTGGAATTCTGCAGTCTGCTGTATTACTGTCATAATATATGTGTATTTCCAGGCGCTCCTGAAAACGTATCTTTTGCAGATCACAGTATTTTTGTAAAAAGAGAAATTCCTCTGCTATGGTTGTCCATTCAGCCTGCTCCAATGTATAGCGGAGCATACCTTTTAAAGCAAAAATGGCATTCTCTAAAGATTTGCGATCACCCAGGCGGTTAAGCCCTATCAATCCATTGAGCACGTTATATAAAAAATGCGGCTGGATCTGGGATTGCAGTGCCTGATACTCGGCCTCGCGTTTTTCCAGGAGCTCAGTATATTTAAAATAATTATCGATTGTCAGGGCTGCGTAATCGGCAAAAGTGCTCAAGTTTGTATAATCTAAGTCAGTTAAAAAGGTGTTTCTCTGTACTTTCACAATGGACAGCACGCACAAAATTCGTTTCGATACTACAAGAGGAATAGCCATTAAAGAGCTGATAAACCGGGAATCTTCCTGGGCCTTTTGCTTAAATCTTGCATCTTGAGTCGTGTCTCTAATAAATACCGGTTTTCCGGTTTTTACAGCTTCCCTAAGTATTGTTTCACCAATCTTTATTGATTCAGATTCAAAATTATTATCAATACTGTTCTGAACAGGGTAGAGGTGCGGGAAAATTCCTGCTTTAGCTTTGACATTTAGGGCTTCATCGTATTCATCGGCCATGAGTATTGCGGCGCCGTCTGCTTTTGTATCTTTAACAGCTGATTCAACAATAAGTTTAAGAATCCTGGTAAAATCAAGCCGATCTGTAATAGAATGTCCAATATCTCTCATTAGATTAAGTATGGAATCCACATTACTCTTTAAATCTTTAATAAATACACTGAAATTATCAGAGAGTAATCCAAACTCATCCCTCGTTCTGATATTTAATTGTGCAGTGAAATCCCCTTTTGATATTTTCTTAATCGTTGTTTCAACTATCTTTATCCTTTTGGAAATTCTACTGGAGAACACTAAAGAGAGGAAAATTGTAAACAGACCGATACATGCGGTAATAACCCAGAACAGAGTAAGAATCTGTCTCTGTATAACCTTACTCTCTTGCTTGAGAGATTTGACAAAATGGCTTAAGAAGCTCTTAAAATTGTTAGTAAAGTAATATGAGGTTGTTCTGACCTCATCAAAAAATTTAATCAGGGATTCGTCCTTATCGGTTTGAATATGTATATAAACACCTTCTCCTCCTAAAACACCTGCTCTTTCCAGTTCATCGAGACTTTCTTTTAAAGCCTCAATTTTTCTGAAAGCCTTCTTGCTTATCCTCTTTGCCGCATCATATTCATCTTTAAGCATATCATCCCTGAGAAGGCTCTTAACCCGGGGGGACTCTATAAAGATGGAGAAGGAGTTCTTAAACTCTTCAACAGATTTGTAGAATTCTCTAAGCGTTGTGTCAAAGCGGGGAGTATGTATAATATCCTTAAGCAGTCTGTACGTCTGTGGAGTAAAAATATCAAACATCAGGTCCTTCATGGTGCCGTGGATGTTTATAGTATCAGCGATCAGTTCAGAACCATTATCTATAGTAATTTTGAGCTGAGAAATTTCGTTCATTGTCCAGACGGATAGGCTGGATATAATTATTACACTTAAGAACACGACGCCTGTAATAAAGAATAGCTTTGTCTGAATCCTCATGATTTTTCACCTTCAGGAAACAACATCTTTCTCCCACCAGATTATAGCAATATTAACCCTGCCGGAAGCCTCAACCTTACCCTCATAGGTCATGTTTTCAAGCACCTTGCGGATAGTCTTTTCGACAGCAGCATCTTTCGGGAGGAATATAGCAAAGTAGCTTTTATAATAACGAATAACACTTTCCAATGGGAGACTCAGGCTTTCCGGCCAGGATATATATTTGAGGTTCGGCTTACGGCCGCTTGCCAGTAGGTAATTTAAAAGGCAGGGAATCTGGTAATCCCTTGATGGTAGGGGTTTCTCCATGATTTTCTGCCAGAGCTCTCTCCGGATGGCAAACGTGTCTTCCCCTGCGCGTAACACCAGAGAACAATACCCCTTTGTCCATTTCTCCAGACACTGTAAGCCCTGTGGGTCTAAAGCAGGTGGGAAGAAAGCCGCTATAACAAGGTCGTGTTTCCGGAAATGAGGATATTCGGTCCATGAGCTTAAGTGTATGTCTATATTACCTAAAGAGCGGCGTCGGGCTTCAGACTCAAGAGCAGCCAACATACCTTCGGATTGGTCCAAAGCAGTTACATTTATACCGTTCTCTGCCATGGGAATGCTCAGCATGCCTGAACCGCAGCCCAAATCCAGAACAGAAGAACCCTCTCCGACTATCCCTTCGGCAGTAAAGAGAGCGGTAACAGATTTCCCTATAGACCGGCGAGAACCATGCATATCCAGCCATATATCACTCACCTTATTGTAGAATTCATTCCAGGAGAGCGGTTTTACCTCTTGCGTAGTCTTGAGTAATGAATTTTCTCGCGCCTGCTGCCAGGCCTTATTCCAAAATTCCAGGGAATAAGGGTATTGTTTATATTGGTCCATATTCCTTGCAAGCTTATACTTAATCCATGTGAAATACTTCTTTTAAGTTTATTGCAACAGGTGAATTATCAGGATTTGTTTCCATAATATCTGACATATATTTCCACCACTTCTTTACTATATGCTTATTATGAAGGTCATCAGAGGTGTTATGGTCTTTAAGTTTCTGAAAAGCAAACAGGAAGAGAGTTTCTCTATCAAGGTAAATGGAATAATCCGAGACCCCGGCTTTTTCAAGTTCTTCTACAAGCTCAGGCCAGATTTTATCGTGCCTCCTTTTGTACTCTTCTTCAAATCCCGGTTTTAATTTCATTTTAAATGCTTTTCTTTTCATGGAACTTCCATTCCTTTTGATACTTTTTTTCTATCTTAATCTCTTTTGACTAAACTAATCAATAAACAATTCAGACCTTCAGATTCTGTAAACTTTCCTGGATCCCTTTTGTCTGACAGAATGGTCGTATTTAATATGTTTCAGTATAGCATCTAATATGGAAAAATATATTATAAGAGCTTATTCTATTAATACCTACTAAATTTATTAAAGCTAATGGAGTATGAAATGGCAGACAAAACAGAACGCGGCCACATGGACCACATCAAAGCGGCAGATTTAGGTGCAGGGCTGCGCGGTAAAATGCACAGACCCATAAAGATAGTTATGCTCGGCGCGGGTAGTGAGTTTACACTGAAGCTTATAAATGATGTGCTCAAAATACCTGGAAGCCAGGGTGGGGAGATTGCTTTAGTTGATATAGATACTAACCGCCTTAAGACCATGCACAAGCTAATAAGAAAGCTTGTTGCCTTAAATGAGCAGGGTGATATGTGGAGGGTTGACGCATCCACTAAATGCCGGGAAGTGCTCGGTGATGCTGATTACATTGTCAATTGCATCGAGGTGAGCGGTATAGACTGTGTTCGCTTTGACTACGATATTCCCCTGGAATACGGCATTGATCAGTGTATTGGGGATACAATCGGCCCGGGAGGCCTTTTTAAAGGACTACGAACCATCCCGGTATTCTTAGATATCTTGCGTGACTGTGAAGAATTGTGTTCTGATGCCCTTGTGCTCAACTACACCAACCCGATGAGTATGATGTGCATTACCTCAAGCCGGGCGGGCTCAATGCAGGTTTTCGGCATGTGTCATTCCGTACAGGGAACCAGCCGCCTTCTTGCAAAGCGTGCAGGCGTTCCATTCGAAGAGATGACCTGGGAATGCGCAGGAATCAATCACCTTGCGTGGTTCACGAAACTGGAACACAAAGGCAGGGACTTATATCCGATACTAATGGAAAAGGCAAAACAGGATCTGTACGGTAAATCTGTAGATCCGGATGATGCTGCCGACCTGGTGAGAAAAGACATGATGCTTAACTTCGGCGCATTTATTACCGAGTCATCAGGCCACTTAAGTGAGTACCTTCCCTATTACAGGACCAAAAAAGGCATTAAGGAGAAATACTGCGGCAGTGAATACGACGGCGGATCAGGATTCTACGCACGAGACTGGCCTGAATGGCGAAAGAGGGCGGATGAAGACCGGGAAAAAATGCTTAAGGGCGAAGAGTCAATCGAATGGAAGAGGAGCTGGGAGTATGCTTCCTGGATAATTGAGGCACGTGAAAAGGACAATCAATTCAGAGTTCATACTAATGTTATGAACAACCATAGGGGAGCGGGGCCGCTTATAAAAAACCTTCCTTATAACGGATGTGTTGAGGTTGCATGTATGGTTGATAGAAACGGAATTCACCCGACAGTTTACGGAAATCTGCCGCCCCAGATGGCTGCAATCTGCAGATCACATATGGGAGCATACGAACTTGCAGCCATTGCGGTAACTGAAAAGAGCAAGGAAGCGGCTATTCATTCACTCATGCTTGATCCGCTGACCTCGGCCGTATGCTGTCCATCAGAAATCAGGGAAATGGCCTTAAAGCTTTTTGAAGCGGAAAAAGACTACCTGCCCGATTACGGATAATATTCTGAAAATATGAGAATTTAGCCGGCTGCAGGGTGTCGCTGAAAGCCAAACGGTTTCCACCGACTTTAACGGGAAATTGATATAAATGGGAGATAATAGAGTTTGTTTTAAATGAAAGACGAACAAAAGATAAAGGGCCATCTTTTAAAAGAACTTAAAGAACTGCGCAGGCAAATTAGCTTATTGAAAGAATCGGAAGCTAAGCTCAAGCGGGTACAGGAGACACTTCGGCAGAGCGAAGATAGATACCGAAGCCTCTTTGATAATTCACCGATTTCTCTTTGGGAAGAAGATTGGTCCGACGTGAAAGCTTTTATTGACTGCTTGAAAGATGCAGGGGTTAGGGATTTTAGAACATATTTCAACAAGCACCCTGAAGATGTAGTGAATTGTGTAAGAATGGTAAAAGTAATAGATATAAATAATGCTACTTTAGTGTTGTATAAAGCCAGAAATAAAAAGGAGCTTCAGGAGGGTATCGGCAGAGTTATACCTGAAGAGACTCATGAGGCATTTATAGAAGAACTTATATGTATTGCTGAAGGCGAAATCATTTTTAAAAGCGAACAAATAGATCAAACTTTAAAAGGCGAAAAAATTGATATTATGTTGAGGTGGTCTGTTTCCCCGGGATGCGAGGAAACATATTCAAGGGTATTGCTCTCTATCGTTGACATCACTGAGTTCAAACAGGCTCAAATGGTTTTACTTGAGGCGTCTCGTTTAGAAGTCACTGAGACTCTCGCAGGAGGTATAGCGCATGACTTTAATAATCTGATGACTGAAGTGCTGGGATGCGTTGAACTACTTAAATTAGATCTGGCTGGTCAAACCGAAATTATTTCCACACTTAATGATATTTATGAATCAGCCCAGCAAGCTGGAAGGCTGACACAGCAGTTGCTCAGCTTTTCGCGTAGTAATAAATACCAGCCTAAGCTGCTCAACCTCAACGGCATAATACGGGAAACTTTAATATTGCACAAACGATTTTTTCCATCTAGAATCCAGATTAGAAGTAACCTTGAATCAAAGCTTAAGAGTGTTATGTTCGATCCTATGCAAATGAGTCAAGTGGTGATTAATCTTTGTATTAATGCAGTTGAATCCATCGAGAAACAGGGATTAATCATTATAACTACACAGAACCTGTATATTAATAATCGTATTGAAAAAAATAATTTTAACTTAGCACCGGGTAGATATATTTACTTTTCTATTGAAGACAATGGGTGTGGGATGAATGCAGAAACTCTATCTAAAGCATTCGAGCCGTTTTTTACAACGAAATTTCAGGGTCGTGGTCTGGGTTTATCTGCTGTTTATGGGATCGTAAAAAGCCATCATGGTCATATATTAATTGAAAGTGAAGAAAACAAAGGTACTAAGGCAAGTATCTACTTGCCTGCAATTCAAAGCTAAATATTTCATATATTTCCTTAAATTCAAACGAATCTTTTATGTTGATAGACTTGTTGGCAGATGAATCTTGATCTTCAGTCCATTTTCTGATTTGTCCACCATTCGATTGAAAGTGTGAGCCAGTTCTCCGATTTCGTCTTTACTTTTGACCTTTGTGAAGATGACTTACAAAGAGCCTTTATAATATTTTTGCCTCATGTAGGATGATTGATCATGTCTTTTTCAATTCCTGCCGGAAATTTCTTTCATTTCCTTGATTTTCTGAACATCCTGTGATATAGGTTTTATTATCATTCCAGGTTGGGTACACTAGACGCATAGTCGTCGGCCTAGATCTGATTCGCGATCAAGCCAATCCGCCCATTCCATACGAGCTAGTGCGGGGCCTGGAGAGCGTTTTGCTTGAGCGATGCCCGTACGGCAATAAAGGCCACGCTTATACCCTTGAGCCCCGAAGCGCGAACGAGATCAGAAGCCGCCTGTTCGATATGATCCTTGACGACGATGGTCAGAGGCGGTTAGCGTGGGCGCTCCTCGGAAAAATAGAGTTGAGTCGCTTGGAGTATGGACGGCCGAGCAGTGAGCCTCGGCATCCGGCATTAGACTCTGGCAAGCCGTGGCCACCGATCATGCAGGCCGGCTAGTCTCGATCTTTATGTCCGAGACGTGAGAGGCGTTGGACGGCTCTATGCATGGAAAACAATCGGCGCCTAACCTCTCTCTGGAGCAGACCGCGGAGGTCGTCCAGGAACTGCAGGCGTGACAGCGCTATCGTGGAGGTGGCAAACGATGCGGCGCGGCCGCTCAGCTCTGCGTTAGCTGACCACCCTATGGCCTTATAGTAGCAACAGGTTATATACTGAAAGTAGGAGAATACCATGAAATATAAAATTGCGTTACAGCATACGGATGAAGGGTTCAGTGTGTCTGTACCTGGATTGCCAGGGTGTTGGTCTCAAGGCGCGACCGAGGAGGAAGCACTGTCGAACATTCAGGATGCTATAAGAGAATACCTCGAGGCAAGAGAAGAGTTGCTGCGGGATGCTGTCATACGCGAAGTTGAGGTATCGGTTTAGCACGTGCCAAAACTACCTGGGATAAACCATCTTGACGCCGTGCGTGCACTTGAGAAAGCCGGCTTTCGCATTTTGCGGCAAGGGAAGCATATCGTGATGTCGGATGGGATTCGAATCCTGACTATACCACGCCATAATCCTGTAAACGCTTTTACTATGGGTGGTATCGTACAGGATGCTGGTTTGACTATTGATGAATTCCGCAAACTGCTGTGAACGATCGGTCAGCTAACAAATCGCTGGTCGTGCCAAGGTAAATCTGAAACCTTGTAATATTGAAAGTGAGTTGAAAAAAATTAATAGTGGTCCCATCCATAGTATGTAGATATCCTGCTTTCTTATGACTCTTTTTCTTCTTCTGAAAAATAATCCGGGTACAGTTTCTTTGCACAATCTTCAAAAAGCCCGTGGCTGAAAATCACTTCAGAGTAATCACTTAAATATTCTTCAACCTGATGCCAGTATCCTTCAAGATTGTAATACTCCTCACCCTCACAGTTACGATAAGTGGAAATACTGAAACCCGAAATACTCATTCTTACAGTTAGGTGAACGGCTATGCTATCGTACCTTAAAATCTTGTTATTTTAGCAAGAAAATTTTAAAGTCCAGCGCCCGAAAATGTTTTGTTGGATTTTAGCGTGTAAAAATCAGGTTGCGGATGTAATCTGCGATGGGATAATAGGATATAATCCGTCTAAATGACTTGTAATACATAAGAAGTTCAGAGTATTCAACCTGGGAGTAAGATCTGGATTTACTGAGGTCTGCAAATAAGGATGGCTGAATATTAATTGACTTGTGCTTACGGCTCTGATTTTTCCAGCCTGGGGGCCGGGATGAGTTTTCCCGGAGAGTATCGGTAGATTTTTGGGGAAATTCCGAACTGCTTCTTAAACCTGGCTGAAAAGTAAAGCGGATCATCGTATCCTGTAATAACTGCGATCTCCTTTATTGAAAGAGAGGTTGATTTAAGCATATGTCCTGCCCAGGTCAACTTCTGCTGGATGAAATATTTTATAGGAGAGCATTGAATGTGCTGTGCAAAAAGACGGTAAAAATGCGTTTGACTAATACCAAGATAATAGCATAAATCTTCTGTTGACAAAGAGCGATGCAGATTCTGCTGCATGTATGTAATGGCCTTTTCGATTACTGCCGGCAGATTCGGCCTTACCGAATGGCTAAGTTCGAGTAGAATCCTGTATGCCAGATTACTGCAGAGAATATCCACATCCAGAGGGTTTTTTGCAAGTAGAGCTGCTGCCTGTTTCAGAAGACTGGCAAACTTCCTGGGATAACGCAGCCTTATGTGATCACGCCCCCATATATTCATAATTCGCAGAAGATAATCAAGGGCAGATCCTTCCATGGTAACGAAACGTTTGAAAAGTATACCCGCAGGTCCTGTAGTATAGTGATGGGAAACATTCCTGCGCAGCAAGTAGATTTCTCCTTCCTTGATATGGTATTTTCGCCCATCCTGAACAAGTTCAGCGTTTCCAGTACAAACTAGCTCTATACCAAAAATTGCAGATTGTGTTCTTGTGAAATTGTTCCCTTTGACCCATCGAGCATAACCTGCTGAAAGAATTAACAGGGGTGGCTCAGTATCCTGCAGGCCCGGGCGGTACCCCCAGGTTCTGTCCCCTCTCCTGGATTTCGTTGGCTGCGCGAAATGGTCGTATTTCATATTTTTTTTAGTATAGCATCTAACATGGATAAATCAATCATAAGAGCTATTTTATTGAAGATAAAGAGATTTATTGGGATATCCGGTTGACTTCAGTTAAGCTTTTGTACCCGTTAAAGCGATGCCTTCTACGAATCGTTTTTGGAAAATGATGAAAATAACTAGCATTGGCCAGACAGCTATAAAAGCGCCTGCCATAAGAACTGAATAATCCGTAATATCTTTATATTGTCCTACCAAACATGCAAGACCGGAAGCTAGTGTTAGCTTATCCATTGAGATATTGACAATTAATGGCCACATAAGTTCTTTCCATGCAAAGAGCGCTGTGAAAATTCCAAGAGCTATAAGAGAAGATTGTGCTAAAGGCAGCATGATACGCCTGTAGATTCGCCACTGGTTGCATCCATCCAGGATCGAAGCTTCTTCCAATTCATCCGGAACGCCCTTGAAAAACTGGCGCAATAAGAAGGTTCCAAAAGCACTTACAAGTCCCGGCACAATCAATGCTTGTACTGAATCCAGCCAACCAAGTTTCAATACAATTAAGTATTGGGGAATCAAAAATATTTGTGAAGGAACCATCATCTGGATTAATACCAGTGAAAAGAAAATATTTTTTAACGGGAAATCGATTCTGGCAAAAGCATATCCAGCCATGGAGCTAAAAACTAATGCACATATAATACGGGCAATAATCAATACAATTGTATTAAAATAAAGATTTAGAAAGGGTAGGGCTTTCATTGCTATTGAATAGTTTTCAAATTTTAATACTCCGGGAAAAATGATTAGTGGAACTTTCGTTGCTTCATGGAAGGATTTAAGTGAGGTTAAAATCATCCAGATAAACGGTATCACCATGGCCGCAGCACCTAAAAGCAGAACAAGATGTATGATGCATGTATTAATCGTTTCTTCTTTCGTTTTAATCATACCCATATTTTGCTCGCTTTCGGCACATATCTTCCAGCGACTAACTATAGTGGACCCATTTCTTCTGAATTATAAATTGAAACCATGTAACAAGCATAATAATAGCAAACAGGAATACAACAATAGATGAAGCATACCCCTTATCACCTATTTCAAATGCCTGGGTATAAAAATAGAACACCAATGTCCTCGTCCGAAAAAGCGCCGGATTTTTAAAGCCTGTTATCATATAAACCAGATCGAATTGCTTTAAAGCGCCCATTACAGATATTACCATGACAAAAAAAAGTGATGGTGATAGCAATGGAAGTGTAATAGAGAAATATTTACGAAAACGCCCCGCCCCGTCAATGTCAGCGGCTTGGTAATATGATTTTGGAATATTCTGTAAACCGGCAAGGAGAATAATCATATTATAGCCAATCGAAGACCAGATCGATACAATTGCAATAGATACTAAAGCATAGTCTGGATCGGTAGTCCATCCGGGTCCCTCAATCCCTAAAAATGATAATATATAATTGATCAATCCGAAATGACGGTTGTAAAGCCATTTCCATACCATGGCAATTGCAGCAGGGGCAGAAACAACCGGTAAAAAGTACATTGTGCGATAAATTGCTCTACCACCGATATATGAGTTGAGCAGCTGCGCTGTAAGCAGTGAAAGACATACTCCAGCCGGAATGCTTAGAATAGTAAAAAGAAATGTATTAAGAGTTGCCTGTCCAAGGGTGATATCTGTTGCCATCCTTGCATAGTTGGCAGGACCCATCCATATATAGTTTCCGAAATCTCCTGAACTGCAAAAACTTAGGTAAGTTGTCTGGATGATTGGCCAGATATTTAAAATGAAAAGTCCGATCATCGTTGGAGCAATCATAAAATATGCCCAGGCATACTTGGAGATATTTTTCTTAATTTTTTCCTTATTAATACTCCCCTGCATCGTAATAATTCCCTTTATAGCCTGATTAAAAATGTAAAAAAAAGTAATTGGCACAAAAATTTAGCGCCAATTACTTTACATTGTTGATGCTTTAGCTACTTTTCGGTTGCAAGTAGTTTATTCATTTCTATTGCAATTTTTTTACACCCATCTTCTACTTCAACTCTACCGCTTAAGATTTGCATCATCATCTCTTTTTGAAAACTACCCCATTTTGGAGCTGTTTTGGATGTCGGATACGGTACTCCATAATCTATCATATCAACGAATACTTTTACGTTGAATTCTTTCCAACCATCAATCCACGGTTGTTGTGTTCCTTTGAATGCCGGAATCGCAGCGCCGCTCTTTGCCTGAATAATATTTGCCTCTTTTGTACCCAAGAATTTTACAAATTCCCATGCTTCTTCCGGATGTTTCGTATCAGCGGCGATGCAGTTTCCAAGACCGTTATAAATGGTTGCCCGTCTCGCCCTTTTTGGAAGAACAGCCATATCAGCCATCCTTTTAGTTTCTTCATTCTTGGCAAGACCTGTTAATAACCATGATCCTACAGGATACATTGCGACTTTTCCGGATGCAAACATAACTCCTGGCGAGGTATCAGCCATCTCCTCAACTGTTGGGGATACATGGTGTTTGTGAATCATATCGTAATAGAACTGGACTGCTTCAATGGTTTCCGGCAGATCGAATCCGGATTTTGTTTTGTCGGCATTAATAACATATCCGCCGTTCTGGTATATAAAGTTATAATACCCCAGTTGGTCGGCAACCTGTGCTGTAAATCCATATACTCCTTTAGATTCATCTGTTAATTGTCCGGAAACCTGCAGGAACCTGTCCCAATCCCATGTTTCATCCGGATATGAAATACCTGCCGCATCGAACATCTCTTTATTATAGCACAGTCCAATAGTGTCGAAATCCTTTGGAATTGCATAATTAACCTCATCTATTTCATATATCTTTACAACACCTTCCGGGTAATTGCTGTAATCCAGATCCGGATCTGCCTTTACTCTATCACCAATCGGTAATAGCTTATTATTCGCAGCATATTTTCTGATGCGGCTTGCATGCATCCAGGATACATCCGGCATAGCAGCTCCTGTAGCAGCCGCTTCAAGCTTTGTCCAGTATTCACCCCAGTTTGAAACTTCAAGTGATACTTTAATAGCAGGATTCAGTTCTTCAAACCTGTCTATCATAGCCTGCATGCCTGGTGCCTGACCCCTATCCCATAGTGCATATGAGATAGTTGTTACTTTTCCCTCTACCGGTACGGCTTCCTTTTGCCCTCCTGCAAAAACTGTTACACTTAATGCAACAAACAGGATGAGAAAAATTCCCAGCTTCTTTTTCATACTAGCCTCCTTAAAGATTTTTTGAAATATAACATGGCAATTATATTGTCTATTTCTCATAAATCCATATTATTTATTACACACAAACATGTGAGATTCTACCATTATTGAAAGATACAAAAAGATATAATTCACGTCGTTGGCTTTTAATGCACAAGTATTTCAGAGCATTCAACCTGGGAGTAAAATCTGGATTTACTTATGTCTGTTAATAAGGATGCCTGGCTATTAATTGATTCGTGCTTACGACTCTGACTTTATTCCAGGGCTGAGTTCTTCCAGAGAGTGGCGGTAATTTTTTGGGGAAATTCTGAACTGCTTCTTAAACCGGGCTGAAAAGTAAAGTGGATCATCATATCCTGTAATAACTGCAATCTCCTTTATTGAAAAAGAAGTATGACTGACCATATGAGCCGCCCATTTCAGTTTCTGTTGGAGGAAGTAGCTGATAGGTGAGCACTGCATGTGATGGGAGAAAAGACGGTTG
>JAUWZD010000079.1 GCA_030615505.1 Spirochaetales bacterium
TGAGAGGAATCTAAAAGAAGGCAAACAAGTACGTGCTTTAGTTTTACCCGAAAACCCTAAATGCAGAGACTTAGAAGAACGCGGAATTGAGGTTATTCGGGGAGATATTAGAGATTACCGCGCTGTGGAAAATGCGGTAAAGGGCGTCCAAACAGTTTTTCATCTGGCTGCTTTGGTAACGGATTGGGCTCCAAAAAATTTATTTAAGCAGGTCAATGTAGACGGAATCAGTAATGTCTGTGAAGCATGTCTCAAGCAAGGTGTAGAGAGATTAATTGAAGTAAGCACTAATGATGTCTTCGGTCTGAGAGAGGGAATCATTATCGATGAAACATGTGAATATGCCTGCTGGGGAGAGCCTTACCCGGATACAAAGCTGGAAGCCGCTAAAATCGCAGAGCTTTATCATAAGAAAGGACTGCCTGTAAGCATGATATATCCCTGCTGGGTATACGGCCCCGGGGATCTGACCTTTGTCCCATTAATGGCTGATGCCATTAAAAAGGGCGAATTTCTTTTCTGGAGAAAGGATGCGGTTATCTGGCCTGCTTATGTGGAAAATGTGGTCGATTTGCTCATAGTAATATCCGAACATGCTCGCGCCGTGGGACAGGGTTTTTTAGTCCACGACGGAGTATCTGATACACTGCAAAGCTTTTCGGCAAAAATTGCAGAATCGATCGGAGCAAAAAAGCCTGCTCTTCACATTCCATACTGGATCGCTTATGCGGCCTCTGTGCTTATGGAATCCCTGTGGAGAATAACAGGTAAAAAATCCCGTCCGCTTTTGACCAGGTATCTGGTAAGAAATCTGGGTTCCAGTCTCAGATTTTCCATAGAAAAGGCAGAACAACTTCTGGGCTGGCATCCGCCTGTAAGCTACCGGCAGGGCTTTAAAAAAACCATGGAGTGGCTGAAGCGGACTGACCCGGATCTCTGGAAACAGAAATGAATAATCTCTTACCCGGACAACGGGCATCCCTCATTCTTGCATGCCTTACAAACAGACAGCTTTATTTCGATAATTGCAATCAGAAAAAACAGCCAGAAGATAATCAATAAAATCTTATTCTTCCAGAGCCAGAACTGGGGAAATGCGAGCATAACTGCCAGGGGAATTAGTATTCCTAAAGCATCCCAAAAAGTATAATGCGTTTGCTTTCTTTCTGGGAGCAATTTCGTCAACTTTCCGGGAAGAATATGCGCACATGAATCCAACCTGCATGTGCACTTTGAACAGAAGGAATAAACTACTGTTAAGAAAGAAAATGCAACAATTGCAATATAAAGCATCCCCATGGCCAAGGACTCATCTATTATCGATAATAATCCAATTATGAGTGAAAAAAATATCCAAAAAAGACTTAGAACCCCATGTAATCTATTAGCCATCCTAGATCTCCTAAAAGCTGTAGCGGGCTTCCAGTTGAAGCACGTGCTTGACCGGTGAAAACCAGGCCTCATTAAACTGACCATCCTCGAGGCTAAAAAGCCCGATATAGCCCAGATCAACTGACAGGCTGCCTGAGACATTAAATGTAATCCTGGGTACTATGTTGAAAGCCCAGGAATCCGGTGAATACAGACAGGACAGGTTAATGTCCGTGTTAATAGAGTATAAGGGCAGAAAGATATTGAGAAGCAGATAGTGTTTAGCAAAATATCCGGATCTGTACATTAGGAGGTAATCCGTTGTGGGAAGGCCGACCAGTTCAAGGCTGTCCCTGTAGAGCCTTCTATCGTCAAGATCATACCCCTCCCCATTGTAGAAGTATTCCAAAGTGACACTCAGCTCAGATTCGAAAGTATACTCCAAGCCCAATATGCCTGAGAAGAGCAGATTAGCCTTCCTGGAATAGGCAGTCTGGCTGTCCGGGAAATTCGATCTGCTCCCCCAGAGGAGAGCGCTTTCTCCGTAAACGCCTGCGCCTGCCAAATCAATTTTTAAGCCTGCACCAAGGCCAGGAACATAGGCATCCTGCCCTTCAGATTCATCATAGTCGTAGAACCCGCATAGCTTTGCCTCGATAGAGGGAAAAGAGCCCGTTAGCTCCAAAGATGCCTGGAGATCCGAATAATCAACTCCGCTCTCAAACAGAGCCGGCCTGTATATGCCAGCCAGCTTTACTGTGAAGATGTTGCCCAGGTAATACCGTATAGTGAGGGCATCGACCCCTTTGAGCTCCTGATCGGGATCGAAGGGGTCTTTTAAGGGGTTGGTGAAATCAATTGGGTTCCATCCATACCCGTACCCTGTCAGCATACTCTGGCGTCCAACCCTCAGGATCAGGAAATCGCCTATATACCAGGCGATACTAGCCCTTAAGACATCAATATCATTAATCTTTGGCCCCAGCCAGGTCAGGCTTTCGACCAGGGCTGCCTCTTCATAGTTGGGAGCAGCAGCAAACAGCGCCTGGGCAAGGTTGTAGGGCTTTACCGCCAGCCAGAAATTGAAATCGGCCTTCTCATCTTCACCTGCTAACTTCACAATAAAATCCGTATCCAGTGTGATATCGTGCAGATCCTGGCAATTGCCCGGATTCAGGGGGCTGTCGAACCTGTCCACTGTGTATTCGAATACAGGAAAAGCACACAGATTGATCCCAGCCTCTCCCGACAGGAGAAGCTCAGAAAAGAGAGCTCTTCCAAAACATACAAGCATGAATAAAGCAGTAAGGTACCATTTCATGCCATCCCCCTATTTTATCTTTTCCAGGTAAGAAGTATTAAAATAGCGTTCCTGGACCTTTAGGCTGTTAAACTCTACTTTACTGGTAACAACTTCTGTTTTCGACGGCTTGGTATGGCTTTCCATTACATATTGAAAAGGGTAATCCCTGCCCCCTACAGTCCTGTAATCCGAGAAGGTAAGGGTCTTAATATTGGCACCGGCTTCAAAGTAATCTATTTTCAGGTAGTGATAATTCTCTTTAGAAATATAAGCCACCAGCTTTTCATAGGTCCCCTCAGACCCGGGCTTGGGAGAGAAACTGATTTCATAGCACTTTTCGCCATCGAACCTGGCATTCCTGTTCTCCATTGTCACATTATATTTAGCAGACATCCCTTTGCTGCTCTCTCCCATATCGTTATATGAAAAATCTGTACCGCCGGCAGAGTTTTTTTTAGCCGATGAGCTCAGCTTTCTGGTTCTGCCAGTTGATGCAAATTTAACCCACAGGTCATCACCTATCATAAGGTAAGCTGTCCCCTTCATCCTCGCCGGTTTTTTATAGATGGTCAGAGAGTGGTCCTTATCATTCTTATCCATGGTGAAGCTTTCTACCTCCATCGTGGGGCGAGCCTTGCCCGAGCGATAGACGGTCATTTCACTTATGCTGTATATTTTGCTTCCAATAAAGGGGGCGTCCGCCTTCCTGACTATGTCCAGGGCATCCTCTGCCTGCACCATTTGCGCTGATCCAATTACGATCAATAGCGCTGTCAATATTCTCGATCTCTTCATTTCTCTCTCCTTTTAAAATTCCATGGTTTAATATTTAAACCCAGTTTTTCTGTTAGGATGATAAGCACTGCGGGATGAAACAGTATTGAATATAGGAAGGCCAGGGCCATGGCAATAGAAAGAACAATACCGGTGCTTCGCATGGCGCGCATAATGGAAGGAATAAACGACCCGAAACCGATTATTGTGGTTATGGTGGTCAACAGTACTGCTCTTCCAATTTTAGCTACTACCCGGTCCATATTACCTTTTCCTTCCAGAAGGTACCTGTGATTAAAGTGAACCACATCATCTATACCGATACCTATAAGAAGGGGTACGGCAATGATGTTTATAAAATCAAACTTGATATGTGCTAAGGCCATAATACCGAACAGAGATGCGAAGGAGAGCAGCAGCGGGAAGAGGGTTACTATGCTGAGCTTTATATTCCTGAAATCTATGATAAGCAGGATAAAGATAGAAATCAGCGCTGCTATAGCCGCCTTTATACCGTCCTGGCTTGCAATCTCTATCATCTGGTTTGCGGCCAGAACCATGCCCGTTGCCTTGTCCGTGATTGTTTCCAGTTGACCGGTAAATACTTTTCTGTACTCTTCATCCCACGGATTCTGGGTCGGAATGACATTCATAAGGAAATCTTTGCCATCTTTGGATCTGTAGGAGTCCCGGATAAAGGGAGGTATCATATCCAGGGATATTTCCTCTGTATTCGCCATATTAATAAGCTTTTCTTTTAAAAGCGGGACAAAAGCTTTTTGAAAATTAATGAGCCCTGCTGCCGTTTCCGGATTCTCTTTGATTGATGCTATCAGCCTGTCAATGACTGTTTCCGCTACCTTCTCACCCTCTTCATTTCTTCCTGTCAGTATGTTCAGCTTGCGAAACATCCTGTCCATTCCGGCCATAAAGGCTAAATCGGACATCTCAAGCAAATTATCTTCAAGCCTGTAAATCTCTTCTATTAAAGATTCCCTATCCACACTGCCTTTAGGCTTTTGAGAAGCAACCTGCGCTTCAAATTTCTCTGCAAGGCCCGCCCTCTCGGACTGCTCTTCAACTGAGGGGTAATAGGGAGTAAGTGATTCCACTGCTTTTACAGAGGCCAGCTTTTTTATTCTCTTGCCGAGGGATCTCATTTCATCGAGATCCATCATAGTTATAGACATTACATCAGGGGCCATTCCGAACTCTTCGACCATCCTGTCCTGAAGCTCTATGGATTCAAGGCCCTTTGCCTCCATGTTCATCATGTTTCCTTCAATCTCCACCTTACCGGCCTGGCTTGCTAATAACATGCCGACAGCCAGCATCATGAGAGCACAAAAAGCGGGATAGTTTTTAATTTTGACTCCTATGGAGGGAATAATCCTGAACCCGGGTGTCAGCTTTTTAAGCAGCTTCGATTCCGCTTTTCCCTTCTTAGATAATCTGTAATTTCTGAATCCCAGCAGGGCCGGTACCAAAATAATCATGGCCAGAAACTCACTCAAGATTCCGAAACCGGCCACAAACCCTAGCTCCCTCACCACTTCTGATCTGGCTATAACCAGCACAAAAAAAGCTACAGCCGTGGTGAGGGCTCCGGTGAGGACAGCCGTCCCGCTTTTCCGCAGGCTGTTTCTGACGGCGCTGACAAAGTCATTTCCCTCATCCCTCTCCTGCACAAAGCATGTCAACAGGTGTATGGCATAATCAATCCCTAAGCCTAAAAGGACAACCATGTACATAGCGGTCATTATATTCAACCTTCTTATGACAAAGCCTGCCAGGCCGATAGTCCACAGGATGCCGACAAAAAGCGGAATTCCTGAGATAAGGGGAACGGAGTACATCCTGAAGGAAAATATCAACAGAAGAAGGATCAGGGAGGCGGCAATCAGCATGGAAAGGGCTAATCCCTGCTCGCTGGTAACCATCTCATCTTTACCGACAACCAGTATTCCGGTCAGACCTGCGCTTACCCCAAGGGTTTCAGCCCTTTCTTTTATCACCTTTTCTATAAGCGGAACAGTGCTAACATATACATCCATATCATTCATGGTGAAGGTGGGCTGTATAAATATCAGGGCCATGGTACTGTCCCTGTTTAAAAAGTAGGCACTGCCGAAGAGAAACCGGTCGATTGCGGCAGAGGCTTCCTCTGCACTGATTTCTTCGCCCGATGCAGACCTCTCCATAACTTTAAGTATTTTTTCAAGCCCTTCAAATTGGGCAATGGCTATTTCTTCATCCTCAGATAGTTTTTCCTCATCCCCGGAGTACTCCCTCTCAAAGTCATCATTCAGATGGCTGAACAGGGGAACCAGGTTGATATCTGAATATATCCGCCTTATTCTCTCGATGTCTTCGGCCTTAGAGAGCATCAGGCCGTGGTCTTTGAAAAAGTTTAAATCCAGCTTTCCCTGAACCCTGATGATATGCTCAGAGAATTCAGCCTTTAAGAGTTCCATGCTTAAAATATCAACAGCCTTTTTTACCGTAATCTCTGCCAGGGCCCTGTCACTCTTATCCTTTGCCTCAAGCACCACAACAATACTGGACGCTGCCGGAAAATTTTCAATAATTTTCTTCATGTCTCTCACCTGCGGGGAGCCCTTGGGCATCATGGAGTAAAAGGTCATCTCCATCTTAAGCCTTGAGGCCCCTATTCCCATAATCAGTGTAATCCCTAAGGCTATCAGTAGAGCCTTTGCCCAGTGAACGCATGCCCACCTTCCCCACTTACCCAGAAATTTCATTCTTAGACTTTCTTCATTTATTTCCATTTCCTCTTCCTTCTCTTCTGTGTAACTATACTTTCTAAAAACTCTAAATATCTCTTAAAAATTTCACTGCCTGATTCTGTTAGTGAATAAACGGTTTGAATCCTTTCCTCTGCAATCTGCTTCTTTTGATCTACATATCCTGCAATCCGAAGCTTATTGATGTGGGAATAGACTGCTCCATCCGTTCCGCCCGTTAATTTCTTAAAGCGGTTAAAGGATACGACTCCCTCCTTATAGAGAATGGTCATCATGGAGAGCCTGGTCTTCTCGAAAAAAACAGGATCAAACTGGGTGTAAAGCTCATCCACACTCATTTTGTCTTCTTTTCTATTATGCCGGAAGTAAATCCTGCTGTGATCAGGGAAAAACCAATTACCAGGCCAATGATCAGGGAGAGGCTGTAATGATCTATATTAAAAAGATATAGAATGACGGCCAGGAGTATCATAAGAAAGCCGTGTATAAAGAGGTGCGTGTAGGCGGACATCTGGGCGAAGATGAAATATAAAACCGCGCAGGCAAAAAGAAAAACGACTGGAAGGTACTGCACGGCATCCAGATTTATGAAAAAAATTACAATAAAACAAAAAGCGACACAGCTTCCTATAAGGCTTAGGTAAATTTTACTTATGGATCTTGAAAAAAGGGATAGTGAATGTTTGGACATGTTCCTGATAAATGAGATGAGTTCCAGGAAGCCGGCCACAAGAATTACAGGAAGCCAGACTTTGAGGAAAAGCTCGGTTACTGTAAGATTAAAATGCCTTTCTGTGAAGAAATGGATCAGGCTGCCTAAGATTATAAGCCCGCCCCAGGCATAGAAGGCCCAGTGTTCATACAAGGGCTTCTTTTCAGCTTCAAACAGAAGATCCTTTATTGTTTCTATGTCTTTAAGATACTTAGATAGATCCTGGTCTCTTGAGTTATCATGCTCACGATCCATAGTGACTACCCCCTCTCTTTTATTGAAGCCTTTATTTGGACACCTTGCGGCGCAAAGTAACTTTGCAATACAAAGCTCCTTTTTAATATAAAGTAATAAAATGACAATAAAAAGTCAAGATAAATTCAATGATTTGTGTTTACAAGAAGGTACGATTATAATGAGCACAGCACAACATTTGGAGTTATTAATATGGAGAGTTATGTAAAAATCAAAAAGAAAAGCGGCACACTGCGTGGAATGATACATATCCCGGAAGGCGGAAGCTTTCAGCCTCCCTTTCCCGGGGTCATTTTGTATCACGGTTTCACCGGAAACCGTATGGAACCTAACTTTATATTCGTGAGGTTCTCAAGACTACTATGTAATAATGGAATTGCCAGTATCCGTTTTGATTTTATGGGAAGCGGTGAGAGTGACGGGGATTTTGAGGATATGACAATCTCCACAGAGATAGAGGATGCCCTGGATATATTCGATTTCTTCCGGGAGAGGGAGGAAATCGACAACGAATCAGTTTTTCTCCTGGGCTTAAGTATGGGGGGATCCATTGCAGGATATATTGCCGCTCTAAAAGATAGGGATATACGAGGACTCATTCTCTGGGCCCCGGCCGGAGAGATGAAGGGGATAATAAAATTTAAAATGGAACAGAAAGAAGACCAACCCGGAAGCCATCCCATCGATATGGATGGTCTGAAACTGGGCCAGGAGTTTATAACTGATGCTGAAAACTTAAATATCCTGGAAATAACCTCCCGTTACTCAGGAAAAAGCATGATCCTTCACGGCACAGATGATGAAACGGTTCCATATTCGGTTTCGCAGCAGTACAAGGATATCTTTGGAGATCGGGCCGTATTTAATCTTATTCATGGTGCAGACCATACTTTTAAAAAGTTGATCTGGCAGGAGAGTATTTTCCGGCAGTCTTTAGACTTTATTCAAAAATATGATGGAATAAAATGGAATACAAAGGAAGTGCTGTGAAACAACTATACATCTTTGATATGGGGGGTGTAGTATCGCATAACCGTGATGTGCTCCCTGCTATAACTGGTTACTTAGGCATCACTCAAGAAGAGTTTATAGCTTTTGCCGGAGAAAACATTAGGGAATTAATGGAGGGGAGAATTCCCAGTAATGAGTTCTGGAGCAGATTCTCTAAAGCATACGGCAAAAAGGTGGAAGAGGAATTATATTTTAAGTTCTTTAATCCAAGCCTGGATGAGGGCATAATTGGTATTATCAAGCATCTTAAGAAAAGCTCTAAAGTTGTCTGCGGTACAAATACCATCGATACTCATTATGAGCGACACCTGATTCTCGGGGACTATGATTTTTTTGATGCAGTTTATGCCTCGAACAAAATCGGTATATCCAAACCGAATCCCGATTTCTACAGATATATCCTTAATCAGGAGGAGATTAATCCCGAAGATGCGCTTTTTATCGACGATGACCAGGATAATGTGCTCGCTGCAGAAAGCCTGGGAATAGAGTCTATACTTTTTACGGATTCCGGATCTTTGTACGGGAGGCTGGGCTGCCTTAAATGAGTGCCCATTATTTCTTCTTAAATAAAAAAAGGCAGCCTGTTCTATAGGAACAAGCTGCCCCCCTTCTCTTAGTAAAATCTCTTTTTTTCGATCTATACCTGATCGGGCGATTCTTGAGTTTTATTCTCTTCTTCCTCCTGCTTCCAGAAACGCTTGCGGAACTTTTCCTTCCACTCCCGATCATGGATACGGTGCGGGCGTTTATAACCAGGACCCATTTTGAACAGGATATGAGCCAGAAGGACCAATCCCCAGGCCTGCCAGTATGTTAAAGTTGTAAGCCCGAAAACCTCCGGCATAATCCAGTTCCACAATACCATAACGATCAGGCCGAACAGGAAGGCAAGCCCAGCCGCCAGGACTATACCACCCAAGATAAGGGGTATGTGAATGAAGGGATTAAAGTTTTTAAAGTGCCTAAGCATATATCTTCCTCCTAAAAAATCTCTCTATTTAATCTCTTTAAGAACATCTTTAATATCGGATAGCCGTTTCCTTAAGAATTTTAAGGCATACCGCTTTCTGGCTATAAGGGTATTTATGGGAATGCCTGTCAACTCAGATATCTCTTTAAATGTCCTGCCCTCTACAGCCTGCATGATAAATGCATCCCGCTGGTCCTCGGGTAATTCCTCAATGCTTTCGATCAAGGATTCCATAACCTGGGTGCGAATAAAGTCTTTCTCAAGATCAACCCCACTGTCTTTCAATAAAGCATCGAGGGATACAGCATTAGATTCGTGCAGGGAGATTGTTTTGTATTTCTTTTTACGGTATAAGTCAATGATTTTGTTGCGTGTGATCGTATACAGCCATCCCATAAGGTTTTCGATGGGCTGGGTAACATTCAGATTTTGAACGGCCTGAAAGAAAACATCTTGGAGTATATCCTCGGCTTCTTCTGCGTCGGCTATTTTTGATCTAATAAACTTAAGCAGATTGTGTCGTTCTTTTCGATATGCACCCTCAAGGCTCTGTACCAATTCCGCCTCCATAACATTAATAATGACGCAGAAGATCAACAAATATTGTAAATATAATCATTAAAAATCAACTAATGAGTGTTGTAAACAGCGCATTGGCGGGGATCATTGAGATCAGGGCGATAATTAAAGCTCTCCATAGGGGAATCCTTTGAGTTCTCTTGATAGCGATGACAGTTAGAACAGGCGCCCAGAGCCCAAATTGCTGGTGTAAAAACTTGTACAAAAGCACCTAATACCCTAAAATAGCCCAAAGCCATGGGCAACATTAATAAGTCGCCGGATCCGGAAGGAAGAGCAAAGTATCTGGTTGTTATCTCACTGGACGGTCTATCATCCGCTGATTTAAAGATAATCAAAGAGCTCCCCCATTTCAAAGAAATACTGGAATCCGGCTCTCACGCCAGGGAGGTTATAGGAATCTATCCCACCCTGACCTATCCGATCCACGCCTCCATCATTACGGGATGCTATGTTCAGAAACACGGTATTGTGGCCAATACCCGGTTGCAGCCGGGGCGTGAAAAACCAGAGTGGTTCTGGTTTCGAAAGGAAATCAAGGTTCCCCCACTCTACGATATTGCCAGGTCTGCAGGACTTAAAGTGGGTACGCTCCTGTGGCCCACAGCAGGGAACGCTAAAGTACATTATAATCTTCCTGAAATCATACCCACTAAACCCAGGCAAAGCCAGCTCTGGCTGGTACTGTCTCACGGGACCCCTCTGTTTATCCTGGATATTTTAAGGAGATTCGGCAGGCTCTTAAAAGGGATAAAACGCTGCAATCTGGATAATTTTGTAGCCGCCTCAGCCTCCTATTTAATCCGCTTTAAAAAACCCGATCTGCTCCTGATTCATCTTCTTGATCTTGACGCCACACGTCACAGGTCCGGATTCCAGAGCGCAGAAGCAAAAAGGGTTCTTAAGGAGCAGGATGTAAGGCTTGGACAGATAATGAAAGCTGCAAGAGATTCAGGAATCTTCAGAGAAACGGCGTTTATCATTCTGGGAGATCATGCCTACCTCGATGTTCATCACAGGATCAATATCAATACGGCTCTGCACCATGCCGGTCTAATAAGCTTAGACGGCAGGGGCAAGCTTTCCCGCTGGAAGGCCTGGGCCAATGCCTGTGACGGTTCAGCTCAAATAACCCTTAAAGATCGGGACAGTAAATCAGATCGCGACTGCACTTTTAAAGCGCTCATGGAGCTTAAGAATAATCCTCATGCAGGAATTGAAGCCGTTTTCGACAGGAAGCAGATTTTGGAAATGAGGCTTGGAGACAGTATTGATTTTATTCTCGAAGCCAAAGAGGGCTACTGTTTTACCGCAAGTTCAGGTAAAAAGCTTATTGAACCGGCTAAAACGGATCATAGAGCAGCCCATGGCTATCTTCCGGACCGAAAGGGATACAGTTCGCTCTTCCTTGCCTCCGGCGCCGGTATAAAAAAGGGCGTTGTTCTTCACTCTATTAATATTGTCGATGTAGGACCTACCCTGGCTGCTCTTTTGGGTTTAACCTTACCTGAGGCTGACGGCCGTATACTTACAGAAATATTGAAGTTTAAGCCGCAGCAGAAAGAGAAAGAATCTCTCTAATGAATATAGATCAACTTGAATACAGACGGCGAATCTGGGCATGGACAATGTATGATTGGGCGAACTCCGCTTTTGCCACTACCATCCTGGCCGCAGTGCTCCCCATTTATTACAGCCAGGTGGCCGCCTCAACCCTGGCCAGCCCGGCCATAGCCACAGCTTACTGGAGCATTGGCCTCAGCATCTCTCTCTTTTTAGTCGCTATTGTTTCACCGATTTTAGGTACTATATCCGATGTGATGCGCGGCAAAAAGCTTTTTCTGGCCCTGTCCGCCGGTATGGGGATCGTGGCTACAGGGCTGCTCGTTCTAGTAAGGAGCGGCGACTGGCTTTTAGCTTCTTTACTATTTGTCTTCGGAAGAATAGGCTTTACCGCTGCTAATGTATTCTATGATGCCCTATTGCCTCACGTGGCCTTAAAAAATGACCAGGACAGGGTTTCTGCCAGGGGCTATGCCCTGGGATACCTTGGAGGAGGACTGCTTCTGGCCATAAACGTGGTCATGATACAGCTTTTACCCGGCACCTGGGGGGCGAGGCTCTGCTTCTTAAGTGTGGCTCTCTGGTGGGCGCTCTTCTCCATACCTATCCTGCTCTCAGTTCCTGAGCCCCATACTTTTTCCGGCAGCTTATCTCCTGGGCAGACCGTAGTATCGGTGAGTTTCCGCAGGCTTTGGGAGACTTTTAAATCTATAAAACAGTACAAGGAGCTGTTTAAATTTCTGCTTGCTTTCCTGATCTACATCGACGGCATAGGTACAATCATAAGCGTAGCCGCCATCTATGGCGCTGAGCTTGGGTTCGGCAGCCTTGAGTTGATCCTGGCTCTTCTGCTTGTCCAGTTTGTCGGGATTCCCTTCAGCCTTATATTCGGACGCCTCCCCAGCCAGGGCAGTAAATACCGGCCTGTTTTCTTAGCCTTTATCCTCCTTAACCTGATACTCCTCCCAATAGCAGGCATCTCCGGCGTTCGTATTCTCCCTGAGGGTATAAGCGGAGCTCCTCCACCTCCTTTCCTTGATACACCTTCTTCTTTGGGCCAGGGAGATTATCTCTGTTTGGATGAGCATTTTATATACACCGGTACCTGGCATACGGAACAGATTTCATCAGATACACTGGGCACAAAAAATGACAGGACCTACAGAACGAACATTGAAAGCGGAGTGCGGCTGGACTTTGCATTCAATGGGCAAAAGATCGAGCTGATTTACAGCATTGGTCCGGATCACGGCATCTGGGCTTTAGAAATTGACGGTCAGCCTCTGAAGGAGAAGGACGGAGAACTCTTTCTGATAAACTGTTACAATACCTCCCTCCGCTATGAGAATAAAACAGCCCTGCTCACCGAAACAGCAGGCGAACATATTCTAAGCCTGATCAATAGGTATAATAGAGACCCCCGAAGTCAAGGAACTAAGCTGTCTATCTCCAGAATTATCGTTCTTCCCCCCCTAAGGCAGAGCAATCTTGGGATTATTATAGGCCTTATCTTCGGACTGGAGCTTTTCTGCATAATCCTGGCTTTCCTCCTGGGTCCTGTCCTTTTTTCCGGATTTGTTCACAAAATGAGCACAAAACGATGCATCTTTTTAGCCCTGTTCGTATACACAGCCATCGCGGTCTGGGGCTTTTTTCTGAACTCAATCATTGAGTTCTGGTGCCTGGCCTGGTTGGTGGCCTGTGTTCAGGGAGGGAGTCAGGCCTTAAGCCGGAGCCTCTATTCCAGCATGATCCCGGCTTCCAAGAGCGGGGAGTTCTTCGGTTTATTCGGCATCATGGAGAAGTTCGCTGCCCTGTTCGGGCCTTTAGTTTTCGCTGCAGCAGCGGCGAGCTTCAATTCAAGCCGGCCTGCAATCCTAAGCCTGGTACTGTTCTTTATAGTGGGCATCCTGCTCTTGAACCGGGTGGATGTGGAGGCAGGCCGAAGGATTGCCCGGGAAGAGGATGAAAAACTAAAAGATCATTCGGAATAGAAAAAGAATGACAATCGCATAGATTTAATAAAAAAGAGCTCCGCTTACAATAAAAAACTATAAGCAGAGCTCCAGGAACCCCAAAATTAGCTTCAAATATCTTATCGACATCTATTAGCTTTTACTAAACACAATTAATCCATCACGGATTTACTCCTTAGAGGTGACATGTTTTCTGCATACAGAGATAACTTTTCATTGGCAAAGAAAGATTTACATCATAAACTTTCACTATAAAAGAAAAGTTAACAACAACTTCTATTGGTGTCGTGATAAAGATGGTCATCTACTCAGACGGATTACCTGGTCAGAAAATGGTCAATCTAGGTCAAAGGCAATACCAGAGGAAGACATCGATTGGATAAAAGAAGCACCAGGAATGCTTATGAAAAAGAAATCATTAAAAAATTCGACTGCTGAGAGATTATTTATGACAAAACTAGCTCCGTTTCTGTCTCAACTTCTCCATCAGCTTCTCAACGGGCAGTGTATTAAGCAGATCCTTCCTCTCTAGCCATCCGCGTCGAGCAGTAGCCACACCGTAAAACATAAGATCCAGATGCATAATGTTATGGGCATCGGTACCCAGACAGAGTAATACACCTTTTTCCTTCGCAGTCTGGGCGTGGATATCCTTTAGATCCAATCTATCGGGAAATGCATTGATCTCCAGAAAGGTTCCCGTTTCCGCCGCTGCCATTATCTGCTGCTCAATATCCACCTGGTAAGGGTCGCGTTCCCCTATTATCCTTCCCGTGGGATGGGCAATTATATTCACATATTTATTTCTCATTGCCTTAATGATCCTAAGAGTCATAGCCTCCATATCCATTTTAAAGCCGGAGTGGATGGCGGCAATAACAATATCCAATTGCTTTAGGAGATCATCGCTATAGTCCAGGCTTCCATCCCTTTTAATATCTACCTCAATGCCGGATAAAATTTCAAACTTATCGATCTTCTCGTTGAGCTTCCCTATCTCCCTGATCTGTTCTTTAAGCCTCTCCTCGCTCAATCCTCCGGCAATTCTTAAGGAGTAGGAATGATCAGTAATAGCAAGGTACTGATACCCTTTCCTCTCGGCTCTTTCCACCATTTCCGTAATTGTGTGGGTACCGTCGCTCCAATTGGTATGGACATGGAGATCCCCCTTGATGTCTGAAATTTCTATTAAAATAGGCAGCCTGTTAGCTTTAGCGGCCTCTATCTCTCCTCGATCTTCGCGAAGTTCCGGAGGGACCCAGGGAAGATCCAGAACGCTATAGACCTCTTCCTCTGTTCTCCCTGCGATTTTTTCTCCTGTTTTTACCCGGAAGACCCCATATTCGTTTATCTTTAGTTCTTTATGAATAGCTAACTCGCGAAGCTTTATATTATGTTCCTTGGAACCTGTGAAGTACTGGATTGCTGCTCCAAAACTTTGCGGTTCTACTACCCGCACATCTATCTGAGTTCCCTTTTCCGCAATGACACTCGACTTGGTCTTGCCCTTAGACAGGACCTCGGTAATTTGAGGAAGTGTTGTGAATGCATCCATGACTGCTTCAGGTTTGGTAGAACTAACCAGGATGTCTATATCGCCAACCGTCTCCTTCATCCTTCTCAGGCTTCCGGCATAAATAACTTGTTCAGCTTCGGGAAGAACTTTAAGAGCCTCAATTATACCCTGTGCTATAGGTTGAGCAACCCCCAAAGGCAATCTCTCCTTTCTCCTCCGTAAGAGATCAATCCCCCTTAAGATATTATCTTCAGTCTTTGCTCCCATTCCTGGCAGCTCGCGGACCTTATGCTCTTTTATGGCCTTTTCCAGCTCCTCGATGCTGGTTATTTTTAGTCTATCATAGAGTAATCTGGCCGTTTTCGGTCCTATCTCCGGAATAGACAAGAGAGCGACCAAGCCTGGAGGAACTGAAGTTTTTAGTTTTTCATAATATTCAAGCCTGCCTGTCTTTAAGATCTCCTCGATCTTCCTGGCAATTGCCTCGCCAACACCAGGTATTTCCTGTAGAGCTGCTAAGCATCCTCTTTCGTAGATCTTAAACACATCCTCGGTCAGTGTTTCGAGTACCTGTCCCACCTTCCGATAGGACCTCACCCGAAAGGGGTTCTCTTCTTTGATCTCTAAAATCTCTGCAATATTATAAAATAGATCCGCAATCTCCAGATTCTTCATATTACCACCTCAGTCTGCCTGCTTTTATCCTCATCGATCAGGTCTTCCATCCGGTTAATTGATTAATTAAGAAAAAAGCATATCCCTTACCTGATAAAATTGTCTATAGCCGCGATTTCACACTATACCGATATTTCTCTGTAAGAGTGAGAGCTCGTGGAGTCAGAAATTCAAAAATTAAGCTCGAAACTTAAGCCAATAATACTGCAGTACGGTATCAAGGCGAACTCACCCAAATCATCTTCATCATGCCGAATGTAAAACCTGCTGTAAAGTGAGATCTTTCCATTCCTGAAGCCGATATATGAAATCACAGGGCTTATATATTCCGTTGGAAGCAGATTGTTATACTTAAGGCCATCAGGGTCTGTAATTCCAAAAATTGAGTCAAACCCTATTTCAACTAAGTCCATTATATTATGACGATAATGAAGATAGAAATGATGCTGAGCCATTTCTCCCGGCCTGAAAGCGGAAAGAGCACTTTCGCGAATAGTGACTTCATCCGACTGCAAAGCACAGCTAAAGTTTTTCATATCCTGCCCTGAAAAACCCGCTGAATTATAGTTATATTCAAGAATCATAAAACCGTGCTTTAAAATGCTTCTGTTGAACCCGAAAGATGCTATAAAACTCCAATCCATCCTGCTCTCTGCTGTCCCATCTTCTCTAAAGATTATTTTTTTTGAATAAACAGGGCCAAAATCAGCATAAAATATAAAACCCCCTGCTTCCTGGTTAATGCCTGAACCGATAAAAAAATCGTATACCATATTATCTGGGGCAGCATCGGGATCAAAAGAAACAGCACAGTCCAGCATAATAGATGTATCATAAAAAGAAAATAGAAGTTTATTAGCCAGCCAGGAACAAAGAATATTTGCCTTATCACCGGTAAGATTTGCAGTTCTGAAGTCCGGAAAGATCAATCCAAAAGTATAACTGATATACCTTGAGAGGATCTCAAAAGTTAAGCCTAAAACGCCTGTGCCCTCTTGTGTCGGAGAAAGTGGTGTGTTTAATCTGTTAAGCCTTCCTGTTACAGACCAGATATAGGCAGTGCTCCAATCAACCTGCTGCAGACCGGCTTTGAAAAAAAATACATCCCCGATTGAAACTTGAGTAAAAGCTTCTATTAGGAATAAGCTGATATTATTAAATTCTGTTGCCTGAGCTTCTACATAAGGATAAAAATAAAATCCTCCATCCAGCACACCCTTGATATACCTTGAGGGTGCTATGTTTAATATGATCCGTAAAGTTTCAAAGTTCTCAAGCTCACGGATACCTAAAGAACTGTCAAAATCGATATAGGGGTTTTCCCTTTTTATCGCAACATATGAATCAGAAACAAACTTTCCGGTAAGTGATAAATATTCTCTCTCTTCACCCGCTTCAGGCTGTGATAAATCTTCTAAGTCCAGCTCGGGAAGCTCCTCAATCTCTTCTTCATTGATTTCGGGATGCGTATCCTCTGAATTGCTCCCGGCATGCGCAAATAAAGTAACCTGTAGAATAAATAATAAGAGAATTATTCTTCTCATTTGGTAAGATAGCCTTGAGTAAAGATCGAGTTCTTTAAATCCTTTTTCTCTGTGATACCGAGTATTTCTACTTCGGTAAAAGTCTCTTTTTGTAATACATTTTCCATAATATAATTAGCTGGACGAATTATCCCGGCTATTTTCTTCAAATTAAAGAGTTTCATAGTTTTGAAAAGCTTTCCGGATAGTGTATAGTACTCTATTTTTACTGGAACTCTATAATCTTTTCTTATCCATATAATAATCTTCTTATACGTTACTCCCTTGTTTTTGGCCTTAAGCTCCAGACAATAGCAGTCAGTTACATCGATTTTTTCCTCAGCAATTACCTCAGGCTCGTAATCATCATGCATGGTAGAATCCATAAGATCACTATTGGAAAACGTAGAGCCCATAAAGGGCTGCCTGGAAGACAAACTTACTGCACGGGAAGTGCCCGGCACATAAAACCATATCGTATTTGCCACTAAAAGCATTTTTTTCCCTTTTTCACTCGGGGGGCTTGTAAAAATCATTAATGCACCGACATTTTCTTTGTTATAAACAATCATATCAAAGCTTTGATCTTCCTTTACCGGCTTATGATTGGTCATTCTCATTTTGGCTATGAAACTTGATGGAAAAAGGGCCCTATCCATTTCTTTCAGCAGACGATCAGCCAGGTCATCAGGAAAAATCAAAATCGCTTTAAAAATGAAAGACAATAAAAAAAAGTAAAAAATACTCCTCTTTCTGAACATTTAACTACTCCTCTATTCTGTCAATCTTTCCATCGTGTAAAAATATTTTCCGCTGTGCATGTTTTATCACCATCTCATCATGGGTAGAAAATACAAAGGTAGTTCCAAGCTCTCTATTCATTTCAAGCATGAGGTCAATAATAATATGCCCTGTCTCCCCGTCCAGGTTGGCTGTAGGCTCATCAGCCAGAACTAAAAGAGGATTACCCACCAGCGCTCTGGCTATGGCAACTCTCTGGCGCTGTCCTCCTGATAATTCATCGGGTTTATGGATAAGGTATTCATGAAGCCCAACCTTTTGGGCCATACTAACTACTGCCTCTTTTCTCTGCCCGGCTTTTATACCAAGTAAAAGAAGGGGAAACTCGATGTTTTCATATACATTCAGAACAGGAATTAAATTAAAGGACTGGAAGATAAATCCTATTGTTTTTAGTCTTAAATTAGTTGCTTCATTATCACTCAGATGAGAGACATTCTTGCCATTAATAAAAACATCTCCTTTGGTAGGCAAATCAAGGCATCCTATCAGATTTAAAAGGGTGGTCTTGCCGGAGCCTGAAGGCCCTACAATTGATAAAAACTCCCCTTTTTCAATGCCGAAACTAAGCTCTCGAAGCGCATGAACCGTAGTTTTTCCTAAATAATAGTCTTTAACCAGGTTCTCTATTTTTGCTAACAATGCTATCCTCCTGTATTTATTTCCTTAAGGCATCCACGATTTTAAGCCTGCTTGCCCGCAGAGCAGGTGATATTCCGCCGATTAAGCCTGCACATAAACCGAGCAGCAGTGTTCCCAGGTATTCCCATATCCCCAAAACAGCGTAGAGCTTCTCCCCCATTGGAACCGCCATCATTTCCGTTTCTGAAAAGGCTTGCCCCAGAGGGATGCCGGCCCTGGCCAGGTATAAACTTATAGCAAAACCGATTATCCAGCCGATCATTACTCCTATAAGGCTTATAGCCAGTGTTTCAAAAAGAAAAAGCCTCACAGTTTGATCTCTTCTTGTTCCAACAGCTCTTATAGTTCCTATCTCCTGAGTTCTTTCAAAAACCGATGTTGACATGGAATTTATAATTCCAAAAAGGCCAACCAGAACTAATATGAAAAAGAAGATACCCATAAAGAATGTATCCCCCTTTACATCTTCAATAAGCGGCTGAGCAAAATATTCCCATCTGTTTATCTGCAATTCTCCGGAATATTCTTTCAAGTTATATTCACTCAAATAGTTCATCATCTCAGGGATAAGCCTCCTATCCTTAAGCATGATCATCATCTTTGTTGCGCCTTCCGGCATGTTCAGATATTCTCTAATGAAATCATAGGAGCAGTGGATTACGTATTTATCAAGCATGGGAAAGCCGTAGTGAAATATTCCTCTAACCTCGGTTTCAAAAAGATTGGGTTGATTTAATGAGGTAGTTACATATAAAAATACAATATCCCCCACCTTCAGATTGAGAAGTTCCGCCATCTTACTCCCGATTAAAATCCCCTCTTCCCCGGGGACAAGATAATCTCCTCCTGTTATAACCTCTGGCAAAATCCCGATATTTCTCTCTTCCTCAGGTTGAATACCTATGCCCAGACAGGGCATCTGATCCAGGCCATTGTTTACAATTATCGCGAACTCAACACGCTCAGATACACCTCTTATCCACTCATGATTCTTTAAATCGTTCTTAATTTTTTTTGAATCCTTAATTGTCAGATCCAGGGGAAGCCTTCTCTTTTCTGTTTCATACAATGGATTGTGTATCTGAATATGAGAAGTCAGGTAATTAATAGTTCTGTCATAATTGTCAACGATTCTTCCCCTGTAAAAAGCGGTGAAAAAAACTATTCCCGCTACATTTATTGCAAGCGCAGTAATATTTAAAATCGTTCTCCTTTTATGCCGCAGTATGTTCTTAAATGCCAGTATTAACAGAAACATACTTTTTCTCCCTAATTGTGCCTCATAATATCCACAATCTTTAACTTGAAAGCGGAGATTGCCGGCATTACGGCTCCAAAGGCTGAAATAAGGATACCAACCGCTGAACTTAAAAATACTGTTTTCAGGTTAAAATCCGGATAGAGTATCTTAGGAAATCCCCGGATCTGCTGGGATGCTGCTCCTAGCTGTATACCGTTTTTTGATAATAAAATCGTTATCAAACCACCAAAGAATATCCCTATACCTGTTGCAGCCATTCCTATGCCGATCGATTCTGTAATTATTAAAAAGAATAGATCTCTCTTTTTAAAACCAATTGCTCTTATTGTTCCAAAGTCCTTAAACCTTTCGAACACGGACATTAAGATTGAATTGATTATTCCTGTGCCGACAACCGCTACGATCACAATAAACATAACAGTCATCGAGATTCCAACCAGCGAAATCATAATTTTTACTTCTGAACGAGTTTCTTCCCACGAATACGCTTTCAGGTTTGAGCCTTTTAAAATCCCCCTATTGAGGGTTTCTGTAAGCGGAATACTTTCTTTAAAATCAACGAGCTTTATCTCGATACTGCTTACAGTATCCTGTAATCTAAGAAGCTTCCAGGTATCTTGTAGACCTACAATAAATATATTTTCATTCTCCTCGCTAATTCCTGTGTCAAAAAGCCCTGCCACTTCCAATTCAATAACATCAAACCCTCCGTAGCTGTTGGTACTTAAGACCATCAATTTATTTCCAATATCAACATCTAAAAGCTCAGCAATTTCGGCGCTGATACAAATCTGCCCGCCGGCCTCTAAAAAAGTGCCTTTTTTGATTGTTTTTCTGAAATTGGAAGCCGCCCCCCTTTTTTCTATTTCTATACCTCGCCCTATCATTTCTATACTCTCTGTTTCACTTGAGAGAATCCCGCCAAATCTTAAGGTTCCGTTTATTTCCCTTACACCTTCAATCTTTACCTTTTTAACAGTCCTGGAAAAATCGTTTACCAGATAATCAATTGAAAAGAGATCTGCCTTTTTTTCATAATCCTCATGCTGAACGGTAACATGTCCTAAATTGTTTACCACAAGATCCATAAACATATTGTTAAATCCATCTATAAATCCCTTAACAAAAACAAATACAAAAACGCTGAAAAGGATTGAAAAAAATACGGTAATGGTACGGCGTTTGTATTTTAAGATGTTCCTGAATGCGAGCTTTAAAATCATCTTCTCTTTATGCCTTCCAGAGCCAGATCAACAACTGATTCGGTTTCCTCTTCAGTTGGTATGTATCCCATACTGACCATCCTCATATCGTAGGTGTTGAATACCCCCAGGAGGAACCAGGCAGCAAGCTTGGGGTCTACCTGCCGTAATTCTCCGCTGGCCATACCCTGCTTGACCATCTCGGATATTATCACCAAAGAACGGGCCAGAGTGGGGCGAATCTCCTCTGTCAGTTTAAACCCGCTCTGGCTACCCAGCCAGGCGCTGAATAAGATGCGCATCATATTGGTGTTCTGCGCCATAAAGCGATGCTTAGCCCTGCCCATAGCGACCAGCCTGTCACGAACACTTTCACCGCGCGCCGCTTCAGTTACACTGGCTTCAAAGTGAGCAATGGCATCCTTCAGCACGTAATTGTATAAACCTTCCTTACTTCCGAAATAATAATAAATATTAGGGATTTTAGTTCCGGCAGCCCGGGCAATCTCTCGTATCGAGGTGCCACCAAAGCCCCTGCTGGCGAAGAGATCGGTCGAGACATCGATGATTTTCTGCTTAATGTTACTCCTCTTTTTCAGCATCTGTTCCTTCTTTTATCTAACTATCGTTAGATATATATTACTAACTATAGCTTCAGCTGTCAACACCATTTACATTTTAGAGCTTGCAAAACCGGCTTAAGAAGTTAAGCCGTATCGAACCGGGATTTGCCGCTGATTTAGTAATCCTTGACTATATGAAGCCAAATCCGTTGATGTATAATAACACTTTCAAAGTTTCGCCAAGCAGTACCATAACAAATATGCCATAACCTATGACCGCCTTCGATTAGATCTTATTACGGAAGTAGTCGTGAGATTCATTCTCTGTGGAGATTATTCCAGCCGAAGGTGCCCGCAAGGGTGCAAGCCCCCTCCGGGGCTCGATCCCGCCTCCCTCAATTGACCACTTCTCGACATCGCTACTGATTACTTCACGGGTAAACTCTACTCCCGTCCTTGTTCAGAAAAGCTCAAATAAGTTCTCTTTGTTAATACAGGTCTTTTCCCGGTTTCCCTTTTAGGTCAAACTCTACAGTATAAAATTTCCCGTTCTGCTGATGGGAGCTCCGGCTGTCCAAGAAGGTGCTATCAACAAGAAAATCGAAAAAGCTCCAGTCCCAGGCTTTCTCAAGCAGAGAGAATTTAAGCCTAATGCACCGGGCATGCGTAATCATCGTAAGGCTTACGCCGTAGGGGCAGCGGGTAAGGATCATCCAGCTCTCCTCTAAATCATAGACTGATCGCCGGCCCTCTGTAAAGCGGTGGATCACCAGACCTTCATCCGTCTGCTCAATCTCCAGATAGTTCCTTAAGAGTTTTTCAACCTGTGGAATCGATTATCATAACAACACCTCTTTAAAGCTTCTTATTCGTATGAAAGTTCCGGCACAGTATAACCACTAGAATTAAGAGGGTAAACGGGAAAGCAGTAATTACACTTTATAGCACATATTTGGCGAAGCCCAAGGGAACCAACCTTGAACTATAATGGTGGTTCCCTTATGGCGAAGCCCAAGGGAACCAACCTTGAACTATAATGGTGGTTCCCTTATGGCGAAGCCCAAGGGAACCAACCTTGAACTATAATGGTGGTTCCCTTATGGCGAAGCCCAAGGGAACCAACCTTGATAACT
>JAUWZD010000146.1 GCA_030615505.1 Spirochaetales bacterium
GGCTGCAAAGGAGACTTCATGTCTTAAGCGGATTTTCCTCTGCATGGAAAAGGATCTTAAGTCCAGATAGCGGTATTTAAAGCGCAGGTCTTCCCTGGCTTCGGAACGCTCATCGATCATAAAGGGCAGGTCGCTGCAGCGGGTGAGAATCTCGATCTTTTCTACCTGAACCTCAATCTTCCCTGTAGAAAGCCTGGAATTCACCATATTTTCCGGCCTGGGCCGCACACTGCCTTGAACAGCGATGCAGTATTCGAATTTCAGCTCAGATGCGGTTTTTTTAAGCTCCGTATCAGTATCCGCATCGATAACCACCTGGGTCAGGCCGTACCTGTCCCGCAGGTCGATGAATTTAATGCCCCCGTGATCCCGATGCCGATGCACCCAGCCGTTTAAAGTAATCCTTCTTCCGATATCTCCTTTTGTAAGCTCTCCGCATGTGATGCTTCTCTTCAATTGATAGTAAAAGTTATAATCGCAGAAGGGGGGAATTCAAGGCTGAGAGGGCATTTTCGAGGTAGGTCACGGCCAGCGGGGCTCCAGGGTTTGCCGATTGTTGCCTGAAGCGCAAAACGGCCTAACTGATTGGGTAATTCAGTGCCCATGAAGGGTGAAGGAAGGGCTTTTGCGACCAGCCTTGAGAAATGATACATTATACAGCTATGTCAATAGCCAGTAGCATATGTTTTACACACAGCTGCTCAGCACGGGTATCATGCAGAAGGTTTCCACTATGACGAAACGAGAGCTTGTGAAGATAGGGGCTGTTGCCGGATATGTCTTTTTATTGTACAATTCGCACATTATTGTAGGAGGTTCATAATGCAAACAACGACCTTCAGTGAACTGCGCAACCATGCAAAAAAGTACTTTGATGAGGTTGAGAAGGGCGAAACCATCCAAATATTACGGCACGGAAAGCCTGTTGCAATGTTGATACCTGTAAGAAGCGGCGCCAATTTTCGATGGAAGAGAATAAAACCTTTACAAATCAATGGCATCTCATTAAGCAAAGCTATTCTCGACGAAAGGAGAGAGCCATAGAGTATGCGCCTTTTTCTGGATTCTTCTGCCCTTGCAAAACGATTCATTACAGAAAAAGGGACTGAAACCGTTATAGAAAAATGCAGTACTGCAGATGAAATAGCTGTTAGTGTCCTGTGCATCCCTGAAGTCATTTCTGCCTGCAATCGGTTAATAAGGGAGGACAAACTTACAGTAGAGCAATATGAATGGATCAAGCAGGAGCTTAAAAGTGATATTGAGCAATTAACTGTTGTTGATCTGGTGCAAGAAGTCATACAGACTTCAATTGAATGCCTCGAGAAAGGATCAATCCGCACTCTTGATGCGCTTCATATTGCCTCAGCTGTGGAATATGGATGTGATCTCTTTCTGACAGCCGATAGCAGGCAGTGCTGTATATCAGAGCAAATGGGGTTGAAAGTACAATTGGTGTAGGCTGGCTGGGCAGCCTGCTTCTTTTGAATGTTCCGGCTCTAAAAGCGTATTCTACCTATTCTCTTAATGCTGATGATTTCAGTTCAGCTTAACTCACCTGATCGTGGTGAGTATAAGATTTACTTCCGATTTGAAGCAGGTCAATCCGTCATAGATCGATTGAGAATCAAGCAGTGCAGATGTAGTCGATACTTTCCTCCAATGCTAATTTGATCTCGTCTAGATCCAGCCGATGAATTTCAGAAGCGAAGGACTCGAAACAAACATTACCTCTATAGCCTAAACTCACGATCAAATCAAGCTGTTGCCTGCTCTTGAGCCTGTCGTTCGGGGAGGGCAGGATTCGATGCTCGTCCCGATACTGTTCGGCCGGCAAAACCTCCTCAACCCCTGAGATATGAACCAGTCCTGAACAGGCAATGTCATACTCACGCTCCAGAGTAGTAAGGGTATCGGGACCAAGGAAGTGGTGAAAGGTGTCATGAACCGTCTTGTATGTCGAATATCCCGATTCTTCGATGAGCTCTTTCGCCTTTATCAGAGAGTTGAGCGAGCTCTCCGGAAAACCCAGGGGCTCGACATAGCCCAAAACCCCACTGTTTTCAAAAAGGGGACCGAAAGCCTTCAGCGCCTGAACGGTCTCACGGTATATCCGGTCCTCATCCCTCTGATCCTGGACATCATTATTGGGACAGAGGACAATAGCCCGGCAGTTTATAGATTTCGCCAGAGTGATTAACTCCTTTAGCTCTTCCATGAGTTCAGGAAGGATCTCTGCAACATTGAACTTCTGCAGAGCGTTAATCGATAAAATCTGAATCGAAAGAGCTTCTGCCAGGTCCCTTACCTGCTGGGGTGAATATGAGTCTATGATTCCCTTGCCCGTGAGATCATTTCGGAGTTCGATCTTGTTCAATTTCAGCTCAGAGGTGAGCTGGAAAAAACCCTCCAAGTTCAAACCTGGATAAACAATTCGGTTCAGCCCGATCCGTTCTCTGTTAATCATTGTTATCTTTTCTTTGAGCTGCCGGGATATTTTCCTATCCCTTGATAGCACCCATGGACATACCACGCACTAAATGCTTCTGTACCATAAAAGCAAAGATCAAAACGGGAGTCAGCGCAATAACTCCGGAAGCACTCATCTGTCCCCAGAGAATTTCATACTGTGTTACTCTGGAAGCGACTCCTATGGGAAGAGTAGCCGCAACCCGGGTCTGAGACAGAATCAAGGCAAAAAGGAATTCATTCCAAGACATAATGAGGGTAAAGATGGCTGTAGCGATAATCCCAGGCTTTGCGAGCGGGATGATTATACTCCAGAAGGCTGCCATCCTTGAGTATCCATCAACCATCGCCGCTTCCTCTAGATCCTTCGGAATTTCTGCAAAGAAGCCGCGCATCATCCAGACCACAAAGGGCAGATTGAATGCTGTATAAGCAACTACCAGTCCTATACGGGTATTGACTAAGTTAACAGCGCGAAGCATAGAGAATAGTGGGATAATCGTGACAATTGGGGGAAACATTCGCGTTGAAAGCACCCAGAATGACAGATGTGTATTTAAATTATGGGGGAGTTTAAATCTGGCCAGTGAATAGGCAGCGAGTGTTCCTACCACAATTGCAACCAGGACCGTTGATACAGAGACAATCACACTGTTTCGTATATACTCTAAGAAGTCCATCTCCAAGAAGAGCACGGAATAGTGCTCCGATGTTGGATGGGGTGGTATAAAATATGGCGGTACGGCAAAAATATCCACAGGATACTTAATCGATGTGCTAATGAGCCAGATCACCGGAAAAACCACCAGCAGTGTTACGAGAACGATAAAGACATATTTACCTAATTTCTTCATCATTGTGTAAACACCTCTTCTGCTTTAAGACGATTGATGAAGAAATTGCTGATCATAACCGTTAAAACAAGCATTATAAAGGACATGGCAGTGGCATAACCAATATTACTGAATCGAAAACCATGCCTGTAGATATAGAGGCTCATGGTCTCAGTTGCATTAGCCGGCCCTCCTCCGGTCATTATGAAAACCTGATCAAAGATTCTCAGAGTATCCATGAGCCGAAGGAGGAGAGCGATCAGTATGGCAGGTATTAAGAGAGGAATCGTTATATGCCTGAACATCTGGAATTGAGTGGCGCCATCTACCATTGCCGCCTCATAAGGATCTAAAGGGATAGCCTGTAAACCTGCCAGGAGGATGAGAAACATGAAGGGGGTCCACTCCCAAATATCCACGAGAATCAAGGAGGGCAGAGCAGTTTTTACACTGGCCTCCCAGATGATACCCTTAATACCAACGAGTCCAAGCAGCCAATTAATAATGCCGAAATCGGGTATATAGATTATTTTAAATATCACCGCCACTACAATAGGGGGAAGCATCATAGGTGTCAGCAGCAGGGCTCGAAACACGTTGCGTCCCACCAATCTGTTGCTTAAAAACACTGCCAGACCTAAGCCAAAAAAGAATTCCAACGTTACACCAACGCCGGTGTAGATGGCCGTGTTTTTGAGCGCATTCCAAAATTGCTTATCCGTAGCTATTGCTATAAAGTTTTTAAGACCAACGAAAGACTGCTCTCCGGTACGGATATTGATCGTGTGAAGACTCGCAATCACAGCATAGATAAGCGGATAAACCGTTAATCCGAGCAGCAAAACTACAGTTGGAACAAGCAGCAGGTACTTTAAATTCCGCTCAGTCCACCTTGCCAAATTGATCTGTTTCATAGTTCCTCTCTATATGAATGAAATAGCCGGGCAGTCACGTGTGGCCGCCCGGCGAAATTTCAGGCCCTTACTTTATATAACCGGCCTTTTTCATTAGTTTCTCGACATCGACCTGTGCAGCGGCGAGAGCCTCTTTCGGCGTCATCGTACCAGCGACTGCTTTGGAAAGATAAATTCCAAATGAGTTTTCTACCTCATTCCAGTTTGCGATCCTCGGTCTGGGTGTAGAGTTGGAGATAGCTTGGAGCAGTACTGGATAGTGTCTGAATTCGGCCATTGCCAGAAGTTCAGGATCCTGGAAAACGGACTTTCTGGTTGGCGGATTCCCCCATTTAAGGGCCAGTTCTTTCTGTTTTTCTGCGGAAGTCGCCCAGTGGACGAATTCAAAGGCCAACTCTTTATTCTTCGAACTAGCGGGAATTGCTGCCAGCCAGTGTCCGATCTCTGAGGATCCAACCGCAAAATCTGAAGGAATAGGAGCATAGGCAATCTTACCTACGATCTTCGACTGTTTTGGATCTTCAAATGTAGGTACAAAGGCAGGCCAGTTGATCGTACTAGCGGCTGTACCCATAAGCATATGGGTGGCAAGCTGCTGGGCATTGAAGCTTTCAGCCCCGGGGGGTGAGATGGATTTAAGCTTTAAGAAGAAATTTAAAGCGTTCAGGGCTTCCGGTGTATCAATCTGCACTTTTGATTTATCTTCATTAAACATTTTTCCATTAAAACTCCAGAACACAGGCATAAACTGAGCCACTACCGGATTCCCCTGCTGTCCTCTTAAAACGTATCCATGAACATTGTCTTCGCTTTCAGCTATTTTCTTCATTATTGCGAAAGCTTCATCCCAGTTCGCCGGTGCTCGAGCCAGTCCGTACTTTTCAAACAAGTCCTTTCTGTAGAAAAACATCTGAGCATTGCCTACTGCAGGCACTGCATACAGTAGGCCTCTGGCATAGGGGTAACGGCAGATGGCCTGAGACTTATCGATGAAGTCAGCAGAAAGCCCTGACTCCTGCTTGGCTTGAAAGTAAGGTGTCAACTCGGTAAGCCAATCATTCTCAGCGAACTGGGTAAACCAGGGATCATCCAGAAGGATGATGTCGTAGAGCCCGGTTCCTTTAGACAAATCGAGAACCTCTTTTTCAAAGAGGTTCGAATAAGGGGCCTCTACAACCTCCACTTTGATCCCCCTGAGTTTACCAAACTCATCAAGCGCCTTAGCCATAGATTTGCCCTCTGGGGCATTGTTCGTGGCTAACACCAACTTCCCAGTCACTTCGGCAGCCTGTTCCTGCTTCCCACCTGCATAAACACTACAGATGAGCCCGACAAGCATGAGAGCGATCAGGATTTTTGTCAAATTTTTCATCACGCACTCCTTTGAATTTTTTTTTAAACTTCTTTATTGAATACTTTTTAGATTGAGCAACTGTCTCTATAACCTCCTTTCTTTAGATTTTTAAGTCCGCCTCAACTTCGGCAGGTTTATTACCTGCCTGCTCTAGCTGACCAGGGAATCGATATTTTCCCGTAGTCCAATGTCGATTTTTGTGTAAAGCGAATTACTGCTCGGCTTCTTACCATCCACAATATAGTTAAATAGGATCTTTACCGACTGATACCCCTGGCTGAAGGGATCCTCTCCTATTGCAGCACTGATAATTTCTTCTTTCAAAAGCCTAACAGTCTCGTTAAAAAAGTCGAAACAAATCACTTTGGTAGAACCGGCCTTTCCGACTTCTCTTAAAGCTTTAGCCACACCGACAGGGCCATTACCGGTGGTCAAATATATTCCATCTATTTTCGTACCATTCTGAAGCACCTGTCGCGCGATTAGGTACGCCTCTTCCGATGAATCATGATTTTCATAAACTTCGCCAATTCGGATCTTTGGAAAACCGTATGACATTTTCTGGACAAAACCACTGAGGCGGTGTTTATGGATAAGAACATTCTTAAAAGCGGTAATTATCACGACATTTCCGCTCCCCATTAGGAACTTGCCCATTAGCTCTCCGGCAATTTTCCCAGCCAGGATTGGATCCTGCCCCACATAACACAGCCTTTTACTCTGGGGTGCATCTGTATTCAGGGTAACTACGGGTATGGAGGTCTCTACAGCATTGTCAATCAAATCGCAAAGCAAATCCGGATCCGCAGGAGCAATTCCTATCCCGTCTACATTTTTTCTTAAGATTTTTTTTAAAATTTTTGCTTCATGGACTGGATCGTGTACGTTCGTTTCATACCAGTTTATGTTCAATATTGAGCCTTCCAACTCAGATAAGTAAGAGTGTGCTCCTTTTCGTACCATTTCCCAGAGCGGGTCTCCGGGAGTGATCATAGCGACATTCACCTTTCGACCGGTCACAAGAAACTGGGCTATCCTGTTCGGAGAATATCCTATCTCTTCGACTTTTCTTCTGACAAGCGCCTTAGTTGCTTTACTGATCCCTTTACGGTTGTGAAGTGCCCTATCCACTGTTCCGCGGGAAATATTAAGAGCCTTCGCAATATCCTTCTGAGTCACGATTCTCTTTCTCAGTACCAAGCTACTGTTTCTTGGTCTCTTGATTAACGTGCTCGTGCACGTAACCAAGAAAAATAAATAAATAATTCCGTGCACGAGCACGTCTATTATTTATAGTATAGACCATCTTCCACAACTTTGCAAGTATTTATTTTAATTTTTTTATTATTTTTCAAAAAGCACACTTCATAATATGAGGTTCAACACAGTCCCTACCGAAAATACCGAAAGGAGCATCACACTCATCGACTTGAGGCTGTCCTTGAGGCCCAGCTCGCGGAACAATACCACAAAGGTGGCAATACAGGGAAAGAATATAGAAAGAAGCACACTACCTATAATCAGTTGCTTGGTGGTGAGCGCAAGAGGCGCAAACATACCGATAGCTACGTCCTTACGCAGAACTCATAAGAGCAGAGGGACGATCGATTCTTTGGGCATACCCCACATTCTGGTAACCACCGGTTCTGCAAAGCGAGCAAGATACTCAAACAACTTGAACTGATAGAGGATATTGACGACCAGCACCGCTCCAATAATGATTGGCAAAGCTTCTCTTAAGAATCCGGAGATACGCATCCACATCTTGGAAACAATCGTACGCAGTGAAGGAACCCGATAGGGGGGAATCTCTACGAGAAGCTCGGGCTGAAATCCTCTGATAGTAAAGCGTGAAATAAACCCGATCAGAAACCAGATGACGATTAAGGTTCCATAAATAACGATCAACGGCCAGATGCCGCGGTTCCCTACGAGGCCAACAATCATCGCCCGAAGTGCTGCACAGGGTACAGCGATGGAGATCAAGATGGCGGTGATAAAGCGCTGGTGCTTGGATTCCGGAATGCGGGTAGCCATAATACCCGGCACGTTGCAGCCCAGGCCAAGGAGGGTGAGTATGATCGCATACCCATGCAGACCGAGGCGGTGCATGATGTTATCCAGAAACACCGCCAGGCGCGGAAGGTAACCGCTGTCCTCCAGGAGCGAAAGCACCAAGTAAAAGCTGAAAAGGTAGGGAAGCACTGCTCCCAAGGGGATGAACAGACCTGAGATAAGTATTCCAAATGACTGCATAAAGTCTATCTCACCATCTATCAGGGTGCCTATGAGCAGTCTGTGCAGAAAGTTGCCCTCACCCAAAATCATTGAAAGCTTCATCAGCACAGGTTCAATTACCTTTTCAAAGAAAAGCTCGGTGCCAAAGGGGATTTCTAACCAGGGCTCGCCGATGATCCCTATTATTGATAGTATAAGTTATAATCGCAGAAGGGGGGAATTCAAGGCGGAGAGGGCATTTTCGAGGTAGGTCACGGCCAGAGGGGCTCCTGAGTTTGCCGATTGTTGCCTGAAGCGCAAAACGGCCTAACTGATTGGGTAATTCAGTGCCTATGAAGGGTGAAGGAAGGGCTTTTACGACCAGCCTTGAGAAATGATGAGGGTAAAATAGCCCCCCGGAGCAATTGGAAGCGAAAGGAGAGAGGCGATCAATTTAAAGCTGTAGGATCGAGTCCCGTTGGCGAGCGGCCGATCTTGACCAGTGGTAAAGCCCGGCTCGGAATCGGAGGTCGCTCAAATTGTAAAGCTCTGCTCCCGCTCAAAATTGCAGGTCTTATCCCTCCAGCGTCCAGTATCTATCCCAAGAAATTCTTTGAACAGCTTTCTTAGAGATTGCATGGTTTGTATTGCCGGATATCGTGAAACCGGAACTCCCTTATAGTGCAACCGGGGCCAATTAGTCACATCACGGCTGACTAAGCCCATACTGGTCAAGAATATATAGCTCGCTAATGTGATAGGTTGCCTAAGAAAGCTCTAACGAGTCTTACAGCTTAGCTCCG
>JAUWZD010000128.1 GCA_030615505.1 Spirochaetales bacterium
AAATAATTCTGGACCCCATGAATAAAGCCACATATCATAGTATCTGTCAGCACCATCTTTTCCAGAAAGAAATCCCCTCTTACCCTCATTACATTCAATAGTATAATTGAAAGCATGGAAAGTACCATCCCAAGCCGTATATTCCCCATAAGATGTTCCTTCTGGGTGTTCATAATATGTAAAGTAATAGCCTGTTGCAGGAAGTTGAAGGAAGTATAAACTTATAGGTGCAAAGACATAATCAAGTGCAAGGTACGAAATGCCATCTTCGCCCATAGGACAACCCGTAAAAAATGTTTTCAGAAGTATAATAACAACTAATAGTTTAATAATATTTTTTTCATTTTTTCACCTACAAGTTTTGGCCACGCTCATCTAATGTAATCTTCCCTATCATTTTCTGAATATTGTATATTGTAATCACATAATTGTACTGATTTCGCTGTTCCTTGTCAACAGATGTATTTTTTGAAAAAGGCGTTTGCACTTTTGGTTTTTTAAGAAATATTGCCCGAGAGGCTGGAGCGCAGAAATCCGGGCAAACAAGAGACTCAACGCTCTTCCCCAAGCATCAGCTCTGTGAATTTGCCCCTGCTTCTTGACTATTTGCGCCAACACGAGTTATAAAAATTCCTGTCAATTATTCCAAGAGATGCTCCGTTTCCCTGAACCTGTCCCAATTTAGGTTGGTAGGTAGGGTTGATACTTTAACAACCCCAAAAAATAGGCTTATAATGTTCTCATCACAAAAAGAGGATTAAAAAATGTTTAGAGAATTGAGAACAATTCTCGCACTGTTTTTATGTCTGTCCGTGCTGCTTTCTGGTTGCATTACTGCGAATACTGCTATTTTTAAACCAGAACCAGATAGCGGCGGAGACTGGGTTATCCGTGTATTGGGTGGGTTTATAGATGGATCGATAGCTTCGGTTATTAGTGTTAATATTACGTTAGCTGCTACAGATTTATTAGAAGGTGGTGGCACGTACGGCGAATGGATGGCCGTTTATATGGGTACTTTACTCGTAAGTTGGATCGGTATACTCCTTGCGGACACAGCCATTCGCAGCAGTCTTCCCTACAGGAAGGCTTATTACCAGGATAAGGATGCGGAAGAGGAGACCACCGAGGCGGATGAGGAACCTTCTGAAGAATCTCCTTAACCAGCCATGCGGATTCGGCCTCTGCCTTAAATGCGTCAATCAGGAAATCTATGCTCAAAGCCACCTGGTTGAAATAATTGAATGTGGAAAATTTCAAAAAGCCGAAATGAACTAAATTGAAACATATGAAGAAAAATGATAATTTTTAAGTTTTTGAGTATAATAATATAAAATCTCAATATGACACAAATTGTTAAAGGGTAACAATGGGGAAAATGTTTGAAAGAATTATACAACATTAAAGAAGCAAGTGCTTTACTAAAAATCTCAATCAGCAGTCTATACAGGCTTACGAGTAAGCAGGAAATTCCTTTTTATAAAATAGGCGCAAGGGTGGTGTTTAGTGAGGATCAGTTAACAGCATGGTTAGAAAAACATGTTGTTAATTCGATTGCAAGTTAATCTTAAAAAGGAAATATATTAAAAATTCCAGACTGATTCTATTAGTGGCTTGGACTCTTGCAAACTTTTAAGTCTTTTTTCTAAGTCTGGGTGGTCATAATGATCAGTCATTTTAACTGAACGGTGCCCAGTGAATTCCCGTAATATTTTTTCAGGTAATATCTCTCTCATCAACGTGTTATATGTGTGTCTGAGCGAGTGGACTACAAGCTTACGTCCGCCCTGGATAATTCCAGCCTGCTCAAGTGCTGGTTTGAAATGGCTCATCAGCGTACCTTTTTCATATGGTTTAAAAGGGCCTAATCCATAAAAGACCAAATGTGCTGATTCATTAAATGGGGTTTTGTCAAACCATTCAGAAAGCAAATTATATGTTTTTGTGGGCAAAAAGATCCCACGCTTTTCTTTTTTCTTTGGCTCCCTTATTGTTCCATCTGCTTTGACAGCCTCAAGGACAAGTATTCCCCTCAGATCCCAGAGTACATTTTTCCAAGCTAATGCCCTGGCCTCCCCTGATCTTATGCCTGTGGCGGTCATTAAATTGAAAAGCGTAGCCCATTTTAAATCTTTCCAAATTTCTAACAATTTCCCTCTGTCCTCGGGAAATAGCTGTTTTAGCTCGGTTAATGTGAAAGGATCTGTTTCGACGTAATCTGAAGCCATAGGCTCAACATCGTCCAGTGGATTTGATATTAAAAGCTTTTCTCTTTTTGCTTCCTTCAATATAATATTCAGAGTGTACAAAATATGGTTTTTTGTTTGATTTGATAGTGAAAGGTTAATTAACCAGTTTTCAACACTAACAGGATTTATATCAGATAGGGGAATATCTCCAAATTCAGGAAATAGATAATTTTTCAAATGACCTCTTCTCATATTAGCCATGGGCTTGGAGAAAGACCTTTTTTTTGCATGTTGGCGCTCGATCCATTTACATTCCCCCCAGATAAAGAAAAATTCAGCGTATACTCTAAGCTTTGTCTCGGTACCCTTACCCTCCCTTAACCTTTGATAGATAAGATCAATTGCCTGTCTCTTTGAAGATAAGCCGGTTGAGTGGAAAGATTTCTCACCTGGTAGTCGGTAGTAGAAATAATTACCCCGTTTCCATAGCTGAAATGGCATTTTCATACTTAAATTCTACAATTTATTCTACAATTTGTCAAGTGTACAAATAAAAAAGCCAGCCTTAAAATAGCTGGCTTATTAAATATCTATATTATAAGCAATTACTATGCTGTGGAGAGGACTTGAACCTCCATGCGGAAACCCGCACTAGCCCCTCAAGCTAGCGTGTCTACCAGTTCCACCACCACAGCCAGTGAAAATACTATACAAATATAGTAGAAATTTGTCAATATTGCCTTGAGCGCTCTAATAGAGATATCTTACTGCGGCAATCTTATTATTACTGGCTCATTTTAATGTATGAATATATATTAAAAACATGACAAAAGGCAGCAGAAATGACATTGTGGAAAATTGGCTTCCCAGGTATACGGGTATGCCCCTGGAGAAATTCGGAAAGCTCATCCTCCTAACAAACTTCAGCAACTATATTGAAAAATTCTCTCAAAAATTCGATGTTCCAATCTATGGGATCGATGGTCCTATGCAGGCTGCTACAAGCCGGCACGGAATTACCATGGTTAATTTTGGAATTGGCTCACCCAACGCGGCTACGATAATGGATCTTTTGAGTGCCGGTAAGCCTCATGCAGTTCTATTCCTGGGTAAGTGCGGAGGCCTTAAGAAGCGGGTGGAAATTGGTTATTTTGTGCTTCCTATAGCCGCTATACGGGGGGAGGGTACCGGACTGGATTATTACCCCATCGAGGTGCCGGCTCTGCCCTCTTTTCGTCTTCATGATTTCTTAGGGCATGAAATTGTTCGCAGGGGGCAGGATTACCGCACAGGGGTTGTATATACCACGAATCGAAGAGTATGGGAGTGGGATAAGGATTTCAAAGAGTATCTTCGCCGGATTCGTGTGATTGGGATTGATATGGAAACAGCCACTCTATTTTTAACGGGCCATTTTAACGAGATTCCCCGGGGAGCACTGCTGCTTGTTTCGGATACACCCATGGTTCCGGATGGAATAAAGACTTCTGAAAGCGACCGCAAGGTGACACAAAAATATATTGATCTTCATCTGGATATTGGCATAGCCACCATGGAAAGGCTCCTGGCAAGTGAAGAGGATGTAAAACATCTCCGTTATTAACAGTACACCTTAAGCGCCCACTTCCCTTGCAACACTTTTCACATTCGTGTACTTTTTCTAAGTCTATGGAAAAGATGAATATCATAATTATGGGAGCCGCGGGCAGGGATTTTCACAATTTTAATGTCCGGTTCAGGGATCGGCGTGACATAAATGTTGTTGCTTTTACTGCAGCGCAAATACCGGATATAGAGGGCAGACGGTATCCGCCGGAGCTGGCAGGACTTTATTATCCCGAGGGTATACCGATCGTTGCCGAGGGGGATCTTTCCGGACTATTTGCTCAAGATAGAATCGATAGGATCGTTTTTTCCTATTCAGATGTCTCCCATCAGTATGTAATGGAAAAGGCTTCACAGGTGATCGCGCTGGGTGCTGATTTCACCCTGTTGGGTTCAAGGGAAACAATGATCAGGGCAGAGGTTCCGGTTGTTGCAGTATGCGCCGTACGTACCGGGTGTGGTAAGAGCCAAACCACACGCAGGATTGCAAGAATACTCAAAGATTCAGGCAGTAAGGTTGTAGTGGTCAGGCACCCAATGCCGTATGGTAACCTGACTGCACAGCGGATACAGCGCTTTGCCTGCCTGAAAGATTTAAAAAAGCATCACTGTACGATAGAAGAGATGGAAGAGTATGAACCTCACATACGTTTGGGCTTTACTGTATATGCGGGGATTGATTATCAGGAGATTTTAAAGCAGGCCCAGGGAGAAGCTGATATAATTCTCTGGGATGGAGGGAACAATGACCTTCCCTTTTATAAACCTGATCTTTTAATAACAGTGACCGATCCCCACAGGCTGGGGCATGAGCTTTCCTATTTTCCGGGCAGGGTCAATCTGCTTTTGGCTGATATTGTAATCATTAATAAAATTGATACAGCTTCATATGAAGCTGTGGATGCTCTTAGGGCGAATATCTACAGGGAGAATCCTACAGCCACTGTGGTTGAAGCCGCATCCCCTCTTTCTGTGCCTGAAGGCAGGGAGATATCCGGAAAAAGAGTCTTAGTGGTGGAAGACGGCCCGACCTTGACTCATGGGGAGATGAAGTATGGAGCAGGTATTATAGCAGCACGGAAATTCGGGGCTTCAGAAATTGTGAACCCCCGGGAGTTTTCCAGAGGTAAGATTTTAGAAATCTATAGAAAATATCCGGAGCTTGGCCCCGTTCTTCCTGCAGTGGGCTACAGCCCGGAGCAGATTCATGACTTAGAAACCACGATTAACAATGTTCCCTGCGATCTGGTTGTTATAGCAACCCCGGTTGATCTAACAAGAATAATTAACATCAATAAGAGAATGCTGAAGGTCGATTATGATCTACAGGAGATTGGGAAACCGGATTTAAAAGATCTGATCACTCAAAAATTTTTTTAAAAGGAGAGATTATGGCATTTAATCTGAAGGGAAGATCATTTTTAACTTTAAAGGACTACAGCCCGGAGGAGATAAGCTTTCTGCTTGATCTTTCTCATCAGGTCAAGAGAGAGAGAAAATCTTTGAATATTATGCTGAGGTTCAGGGGAAAGACTCTGGCACTCCTTTTTGAAAAGCGATCGACCAGAACACGTTGTGCTTTTGAAACTGCATTTGGAGAAGAGGGAGGGCATCCGGTTTTCCTGTCCTCCCAGGATATTCAACTTGGAGCCAAGGAATCCATTGAGGATACAGCCAGAGTTCTTGGCCGTATGTTTGATGCAATCCAGTTTCGGGGATTCAAGCAGGAGAATGTGGACAAACTGGCTGAATTTTCCGGAGTACCCGTGTATAATGGGCTCACAGATCTTTACCATCCTACCCAGATACTGGCGGATCTTATGACTGTACAGGAGGTGTTCGGATCTCTTAAGGGGAGAAAATTGGTCTACACGGGAGATGGACGTAATAATGTCGCCCGCTCTTTAATGATAGGCTGCTCGAAAATGGGCGTAGATTATACGGTAATATCCCCTGAAGAGCTACAGCCTAAGAACGACCTGGTAGAGTACTGCCGTAATTTTTCCGGGGAAAGCGGATCAAAGATTGAGATTGCCTCTGATATAAGCACAGGGGTTAAGGATGCAGATGTAATTTATACGGATGTCTGGGTCTCCATGGGCGAGGAAGACAAGGCAAGGGAAAGAATGGAGCTTCTTCGCCCTTACCAGGTAGACAGCAAGATGATGGCTCAGACAGGGAAGAGCAGTACCATTTTCATGCATTGTCTGCCGGCGGTAAAGGGAAATGAGGTGACTTTCGATGTCATTGAAAGCTCATGCTCAAAGGTCTGGGATGAGGCGGAGAACAGAAAGCATACAATCAAGGCAATTATGCTAGCTACTATTTAAAAAATACTTGATTTTGCCTCAGAAAACACTATGATATATATGGCAGCAATTCAGGAGGAGCTAAATATGCTATTACCTTTAAAATCTTGCGCGTTCAGCGAAAGAAATAATCAAGTCAGCGACCGAAGGAAGTCCTGTGGACGCCCAAATATATTGTGGTGGACTTTTGCTTTTCTTTTATTCTTTATCTTTTTTGGCCTGATTTCTCTTTCTGCCCAGGAGCAGGAGACGGAAATATTCTATAAGTCCCTTCCGATTGCAAAGATCTTGAGCCATCGCCTGGGATATAAAGTTGTTTATCGGAAGAGCAATATGGAGTTCGGTAATTTTTACATACCTCTTTCCTGGTTCGTGGCCGGCGGAAAGGGAGAGATGATTTTTGGAAGTGACCCTTCCTACCCGTACTTTTCTATTTTTTATAAAGAGGGAAAGTTTGACTTCATAAGGCTTTACGTCCAGGAGAATGTGAAATCTTCCTCATGGGGAGTTTTGAGGCCGCTTCCCGCAATAAATATAAAATTTGAGGTAGAAGAGATAGTTATAGAGTATTGACCTGAATGTTCGTTATTGAGAAAATTCTAAGAGCCATCCGTGAGGAGAAATCCAGCGGATGGCTCTTTTTAAATCTTCGCCACAGGGATAAAATTTCAGACATTATCCTGGAGATTCCTGAAAACGCCGTTAATACGCGTATCTGGGTTTATCTGATTCGTGCAGATTCAGAACCATTAAAGCTGGTTCATAGTATTGAATCGGGTATATTGGATCATCTTCCGGGAGATAAGATTATATACACCTCAAAAGAAGAATTCATCAAGGCTTTGAAAGAGCTTGCAAACGGACAGCATCGGACAGCCGCACAGTTCTCCAGGGACATTCCCTTTATATCTTTCCTTGACCATGGCATTGCTCTGCTTTTAAGGGATTGCGCATTTACACTCAGCCCTTCAGGGGAGCTGATTCAGCGCATCATCGGCACTTTAGATAGAAAGGGAATCCGGAGCCATGAGAAGGCGGCAGAGAAGCTATACGGCATTGTGCATCAGGTTTGGAAGAGGATTGAAAAGGAGATGAAGGCAGGGCAGAGCCTGACAGAAAGCAATGTCCAGGAGTGGATCGTTAATCTTTTTCATCGGCACGGACTGTTTTCAGAATCACTTCCCCTGGTAGCTGCGGGTAAAAACACGGCTGATCCCCACTATATGCCCCGTGGATCAGGAGCAGCTTTAAAACAGGGCGCTGTGCTGCAGCTGGATATCTGGGCCAAAGAAGAAAAGTCCGAATCCGTATATGCAGACATCTCCTGGGTTGGTATATTGGGCCGGAAAGCTCAAGCAGATATTCGGCAGGCTTTTGAAACTGTTGTACAGGCCCGTGAGATAGGACTTAAATATATTGCCGACAGCTTAAAGGATAAGAAAAGGATCTGCGGCTTTGAAGTGGATCGGCATGTGCGCTCCCATCTGGAAGATAAGGGTTACGGAAGATTTCTAAAACACAGAACCGGACATGCTATTGATTCGGAGGTGCACGGGTATGGGGTTAATCTGGATTCGGTTGAGTTTCCGGATTCACGAAGGCTTTTAGACGGATCGTGTTTTTCCATAGAACCGGGTGTATATCTTCCGGATTTTGGCGTAAGAACTGAGATAGATGTGTACATCAAGGGTTCAAAACCGGTCGTTTCCGGAGGAAAGCCGCAGTTCACCCTATTATGCTTTATTGGAGGTTCCGGGGGCAGTTGATTTTCCTTCCTGAGACCGTTAAACAATTCATACTGAGCTATGAAAAGTTTCTCATAATTGGGCATCTGGAGCCGGATGGGGATTGTATATCTTCACAGCTCGTACTTGCCGGTTTTTTACGTAGAATCGGTAAGAAAGCAGAGCTCTTTTCAGCAGGTCCTTTCGATAGGCCGGAAATATTTTCTTACAGAGAAAGTTTTCAGGATAGAATCAGCCCTTGTGCACTATCTGAGAATCCTTCAGTGATTATTGTTGACTGTTCTACTGTGGAGCGTACTGGAGATTTGTGCAGACAGACACGGGGTCTGCCGCTGCTGGTGATTGACCATCATACATCAGGAAAGGAATTCGGTGATATCCGATGGGTAGTGCCTTCCGCTCCATCGACAAGCTATCTGATACAACATATGATTGAAAGACTGGGATATACACTCACTGCCGAAGAAGCGAATCTGATTCTTTTTGGCCTGGCTTCTGATACAGGTTATTTTCGCCACCTGACGGAAGGAAGCAGTCAGGTATTCGAGTCTGTCTCTAGATTAGTTAATGCAGGGGCTTGCCCAAAAGAAGTGTACAGCCTTATCTACGGCGGCCGCGAGATGACTAAGGTGAGGCTGCTTGCCCGCTCTTTACTGAGAGTGGAAGAATTTTTTAACGGAAGAGTTCTGATTACATGTCAGAAATTAGAGGACTATGCCGAAGCAGGTGAATCGCTCTTCAGAGGGTCCGATGATCTTTACCGTCTTCTTCAGACGGTAAAAGGCTGCGAGGTGATTGCATTCATCCGTGAAGAGTCCGAAGACCGTATCTCAGTGGGACTGCGATCTTCAAATGAAATGGATGTAGGGGCCATAGCTCTCTCCCTGGGAGGCGGAGGACATAAAAGAGCAGCGGGATTTACATCAAGAGGATCTGCCGGACATATTAAGCAGCAGCTTCTAAGTATTTTTAAAGAGCTTTTGTAAATAAATGTAAATAGACCCAATAAATTCCCCGTGAAATTTCTCCGTTCTGGCACGCGGATTGCTACCTCTTTGAAATGAGGAGGTCAGCATGGAAATAAAGGAGGGAATATATTTAAAGGATAGTGTACTAAAGTACCAGGAAACAGGAGAGGGCTTAAGAGAAATCATAAAAGCTCTTTCACAAACTATTTATTATTACCCTAAGAACAAGTATGGCTGGGAGGAGGATGACTGCGGTGACTTTTACATTTTCTTTTATCCCCGGCTGATACGCACGCTTAAGAATTTTAAGGATCAGGGCAAGCCTTTTGAATGGTATCTAAATTCAGTACTGCGCTGGCAGCTTAAGAGCTTTATTGTGAATAAGCGAAAGATCAGTAAATCCTGGGTAGTAGCTGCCCATAGGGATCTCTGGGAAACTCCCTATGATACTCAATCCGGCGGAAGTGGGGAAATATTCCTTGATTCAAGGATTGCTGCTGCTTTAGGTATTGACAGCACAGGTAAAATAAAGAGGATTCCGGACAGAAAGCGATTTCTCTTCTTAACCTTAAAGTATGTCCGCCTGTTGGATGAACAGTCCGTAGACCGGTTGGCAGAACTTACAGGTTATGATAGGTCCTGGCTGGCAGGGATTATTGATGAGCTGAAAACAAGGCTGAATCCTCAAGAAGAAAGACTGAAGAAGTTTAGAAACATACAGAATAAAGCTTTCTACGGGGCCAAATTGATCGAGGAGGAGCTGATATTTGAGGTGAATGAGCAAAGAATAAAGCAGCTTTATGCCCGTCTACTGAGGATAAAACGCACAATCGGCCTTGCCCGGGGAAAAGCGGCTCAGATACCACTCCGTTCTACCAACCGGAGTATTGGAGAGGTCCTGGGAATCCCCAAAGGAACCATAGATACTTCCTTCTACTGGTTGAAAAAGAAGATATCCATGATCTATTCTTAAGGGGTGATTTGTAAAATCAAGGGATCGTATCCCAGCCATTCAGCAGCCGTTAATAGGGTTATTTCATGCTCTTCTGCCATGATGTAGACGGGGGCCAGGTGCTTCTTATAGCGAGCCTCCCTGAGAAGATGATGGTCATAAATGATCACTTTGGCAGCAGTCCCTTTTAAAATAGTGCAGATATTATTAATCGATCGTTCCAAATTAATTCGGTTTACTATATATCCGAATAGATAAGTGGCCGGTCCATCCAGAATAAGTACATCGGGATTTTCTTTGATAATCCACCCTGCATAATCCTCAATACAGGGCCCTTGCAAGTCAGAGGTATAAATCACTTTCCTCCCTTTATGTTCAATAATTACACCAACAACCCAGCCAACTCGATCAAATTCAATGCCGTGAAACATGGGTTCAGTAAATCGTACAAGGGTTGATCCCTTTTCAAATAGGCGCCCATCGCAGAATTGAATTTCTATGTCTTCAAGCATGCACTCAGAGATCCGTTCTTCCTTCTGCCATGTTAAAGCTATTTTCTTAAACCAGGCCCGGCCTTTATCAAGTAGTTGATTCTTCCTTTGCTGATAATCGCCGTAATCATTGGCCATAGCTAAGGGTAAATGTTCTGTAGGATCATCAAATTCTAATTGATTCACAGGTTTTGTATGGATTATTTTAAGATTTTCGCTGCCGGTGATCTCATATAACTCTCCTACAAACTTTCTTGCCCTTTCCCATTGAGATTTATTGATCCAGCGATTAGGGTCTTTAATCCACACTTTTTTCCCTTGATAAATCGCTTTAGCCTTCAACGGTGATGTTTGATGATCGTAATGGTAATGGGAAATGAATACCGTATCCGCCTCGCTGGAAAACCTGATTATTGTTTCCAAAGCTGTTTGGCGCAGCTCTTCCTTTTCTTCAACAGGAAGAGGATAGCCGGGTTGCAAGGCTGAAGCACCGGGATCAACCAGTAAATTCAGGTCAGGCGTTTCAATGAATACACAACTCGATTTCGCCCCATAAGAATCAAACCAGACCAAATATATCTTAACTTCTCCGATTACGATGGGGTGATTTTTTATCTCCTGATAGGTTGGAATGAACATAGTTAAACAAGTACTGACAGTAATTTTTATACCACAGGGCAGAGTAAGAGGCAAACGCAA
>JAUWZD010000016.1 GCA_030615505.1 Spirochaetales bacterium
GTTTCCTGTGGGACTTCCTCCGATGCTAAAACAACTTCAATTTCACCGAGTATTTCCTGCTCCGCCTCACTAATAAGGAAGTTTCCCACCTCCTGGAAGAAGAAAGCCCTGGTCTCCCGGTAGTCAGCCATGGCTGCCGGCTCTCCCCCGGTCAGGATTTCATTCTTAATATTTTCAGCATATAGATAGGGATCGAACAGCCCGGTATCCCCCCTGTAGTAATGGAGGAAGCCGTAGCTTTCCATGATCTTAAGGTTGTGAATGAGATTTCTCTCCAGCCTTTTGTGCAGGATAAGCTCATAGTAGGTCATATGCCTGAAGCTCTCGATAAAGCTCTTCTTAGGCCAGTTCATAAGGACCCTTTTATCCTCAGCAAGTGGTATGGCAATATCCTTTGCCTGCTTGCCGGGAATCAGTGCCCCTTTAAGTATAATCTGATCCTTCAGGATGACGACTTGCGGATTCCCCAGCCAGTCGAGTAGCGGGGAGAAGGAAAGCTGGGGGAAATAGCGGTTATCGTATTTTGTTATCAGGTCGATTCTTCTTCTTACGCCGTCCTCATCGACAATAACATTCGGGAAACCGGCTCCCTTAGCTCCCTGGATCACCGGCTTTATTGCCGGCCTTATATCGGGATAGATAAAGGGAATTTCCGCCAGAACCTCGACCTTTTTTAAAGGAATTTCTTCAAGCACATAAGCTTTTAGCTCCTCCGGGACCGCCTCATCCGCCACATCAAGCATAGTGACCGTAAAGTAAGCCCTTTCGAAAAGACGAGCCGCCTGACCCAGATATTTATCATTATCCCTGGCAATTTCAGCCACCTTATCCAAAAGTATATCTCGGGATATCTCTGTGAGCGCAGAAAGATCCCTTACATACACTTCCGCATCCTTAAGTGATATGCTCCCCGTTTTAAGCGCCCTAAATAGATCGGAAATGTTCTGGTCTATGGAGGAGAACTCCTCTGTAAACAGCTCAGGAATCTCTTCGGTTAGGATATCCGCATTTACTCCCAGAGGGCTTTTATCAACGTACTCAATATCAAAAACAGCATAATTTGCCTCAAACTCTTTCATGAGTATCAGACCGTTCGCCATTATATCCCGGCTCCAGGGCCACATGCCCACTTCAGCAATAGCCAGATCATCTACATCTAAAAGGAGAATAGACTCATCCTCGGGCACTGAGGGCTTAACATGAAGAAGAATATCAAAAATCCTGCTCTCACCCTTTTGGTAAAAGGCGAACATGTTAAAAAGTGCGAAGATACCGGCAACAATGAGAGGAATCAGAAGATCAAATCCCACCTTTTTCTTCATACCAGCTCCTTTTTCTTTTTTAAAATTGAAACAGCTCTCCTAAAGATGTATACTATTATTTATCATAAATAATGAAAAGGAGAAAAAGTATGAAAAAGAGGAGGATGCTCCTATTTCTTTTTTTTGTGCTTATAGCAGGAAGCATGAGCCTGGCAGCACAATCAAACGATATCATCGACGATCTCCTGGCAGAGGAAGAAGCATCTTTTGGCAAAAGTGTTTATTTAGCCCTTGTTGCTGCTGATCTTATTCCCGAAGAGGCCACCCCGGAAGAAGCTGTAGCTGTTTTGGAGGAATATGGATGGAAAGTAAAGATATGGGGGGCTGAAGAGCCTATTAGGCTTGGAGAGTATTCCTTTATTATCATGAAGGCTTTTCATATACAGGGGGGCTTGATGTACAGAATTATTTCCTGTCCCCGATATGCCTGCAGGGAATTGGCCTATCTTAAACTGATCCCCGGAAGACCCAGCCCTTACCGTACTCTTTCAGGCGAAGAAGCTGTAAGGATTTTAGGTTATGTTCTTGAATGGAAGGAGGAAAGATCATGAGAATGAACAGATTTTTTCTCCTGCTCCTTATTTTTCTTTTCATAGTGGTTCTTCAATCATTCAGTGTAGACTTCGGGGGAATTATTGATAACGCCACCAGCATCTCCGGATCTGAAGACTACTCTTTTTTCCAAAAAGATAAGCTTTCTTTATGGTTTGATGCTGAACTGGGAAAAGCTTTAACCTTCTACATCCAGGGCAGCTACACCTACTCAATTGACCGGCCCTATTTTTTCGACCTTGATTCTTTGAGTCTTGCCGGGAAATTTCCCTCGGTGATAGGGAGCACTTCACTTTTAAATTTTAACGTGGGAAGGTTTGTCTTTTCCGATTTCTCAAAAGTTGTTTTGGATCATAATGCGGACGGACTACTTTTAGGATTAAACTATCCTTTTGCAAATATATCAGTATCTGCCGGCTACACGGGACTGCTCTTTAAACAGAGCTCTTCCATCGTTATTTCAAAGGCTGATTCATCTGATACAAGCAGAGAAGATGTATTTCTTGCTCCACCGAGACTGATAGAGGCAGCGCAAATCCTATTTCCCGAGCTTTTCTTAAGACAGGATCTAACTTTATCTTTCCTGGCCCAACAGGATTTAAGGTCAGAAGATGAAATTGTAACAGAGGGTGAAGAAGATCCAATACTCGCAAAGGGAGGGAAGCTCAATACCCAATACATGGGACTTGGTCTGTCCGGTCCAATAGCTTCTTCTTTCTACTATGATACCTACTTCTATCTGGGAACCGGAAAAGTTCTATCCTACCTTGAAGATTCGGACTCCGGCACAGGCTATTCTTATCAGTACAAACCTGTTCTTTCTTACCTTTTCGGCGGTGGATTAAGAATCTATGTGGAAGAAGCCCTCTTTTCCAAAATCGAACTTAAATTCCTATTCTCAAGCGGGGATACCGATTACTCGAAATTCATCGATGAAAACACCGAAGGATCGGCAAATAACTTTGTTCCCATTTCAAGGCCCGACCTGGCCTTAATATTCTCCCCTCAGTTAGGAAATGTTTTTCTAACGGAACTGAGTTATTCCTTAAAGCCATTATCCGGAAAAGGATATTCCGCACTGGATAATCTTCAGACCATACTTAAAGCCATAGCCTTTTTCAGACCCACTTCCGGACCCATCTCTGAAGGGGGCATTGATTCAGATTCAGAGGCCCTCTATTTGGGAACTGAAATTGACGGTATTATAAACTTCAGGCCCTTCTCAGATCTTGGTATTGCTCTTTCTGTAGGTCTGTTTATTCCAAACAGCGGATCGGGCGAAGCATTTCTTGAAGATCAAAGGGAGTTAGAGGTTTTGGGAAGGCTTGAGTTTTCCTTTTGCTTTTGATGTATAATTTAAGAAGGGGATATGTATGAAAAGAATTACTTTCATTTTAATGTTATTTATATTTCTGATTCCTCCTGCTTTTTCACAGCTTAAAGCAGTAATCAAGGAGGTATCGGGAAAGGTCGAGATTAAAGCCCCACAGAAAGGCTGGGAGCCTGCAAAAGCGGGCATGGATATTTCAAAGGGAACGATTATCTCAACAGGATTTAAATCGCAGGCTCTTCTTGAACTCGGCGCATCTGAGCTGTACGTTAAGCAGCTGACAAGGATGCGGCTCGATGAGCTCATTCAGAAAGAGGGCACAAGGAGCACCGGGCTTTACCTTAAGGTCGGAAAGGTAAGGGCAAAGGTCAAATCTGTAGAAGGGCTTCGGCACAACTTCAAGCTGAAAAGCCCTATTTCCACGGCTGCTGTGCGTGGCAGCGAGCTCGATTATGACGGTATGAAACTTAAAGTTTATGAAGTGTCGAGTGTAATCATATTGACCAACCTGCTCGGCCACAGCAGAACAGTAGGCGCCGGTCAGTCCAGTAAGACATCCGGCTATGATCCGCCAACCAGAGGCGAGGACGGAAGAGGGGAAAGATCGAATGTAAATCCATATACGTCAAGAACCGGCGGAATAGCAAGTGGATTTGAAGGTCCTACGACTTTGGTAACAATCGAGTTTGACTGGTAGTGAGGAGGAAAACTATGAAGAGTAAAAAGATATCTGTTTTGATAAAGATTTTTATTGGAGTCGTTTTACCGCTGCTTGTTTTATCAACTTTAGGGTGCAAGTTTTTTACAGGTGGAGCAGGAGGCACGGCCGCTCCACACCTGACTGTTAAGGGAGCGCCTTCGAATATTACATCGCTTTCTCTCATAATAACCGGTCCCGGAATGAGTCCTATAGAGAGTTACTATTCATCAGTACCGAGCAGCATTACTGTAGAGGTGCCGGCAGGCAATGACAGGCAGTTTGAGCTGATAGCGCATGTCGATCCATCAAGTCCGAGCGCAGCAACCTCCTTTAAGGGGACGGCCACGGTTGATCTGGCGCCAGGAGAGAAGAAAAACATTACCCTTAATATGATAACCAACGAAACGAAACTGCTAATACCGGATCCCTCATGGTCAAATAATAGGCTTGTACAGATAGATAATATGAACGGAAATGGCTGGATTGAAGTTCATGGAACAGATATCGGTTATGGCGCCGACAGTGAGTTTGAACCATATGACGTAGATTTTGATGCACAAGGACGAATATACATTGCAAATAACCATTTTTTTGTAGGCGGAGTAATACGTATCGATAACATGAATTACGCCCCCTACGACACAATTGTCAATCAAATTGGAGTGCGTTCAATTGCAATTGATAGAGTAAATAATGACCTTTATTATATAACATACAACGACCTATATCGAAAAAACCTTGACGGGGGCGCTCCGATTACCCTTACTGTAAGCGGGCTTGAGATTTCTTTTGAGGGGATTGCCATCGACGATGATGGCTTAATATACATAGCCAATGACGGCGGAGACGAGGTGGTGAAGTATAACCCTTTAACTGAAACTGTGATAAAGCAAGTAGGAGTTGGTAGCATACCTTGGGATGTTATCGTTAAATCACCCTTTGTCTATGTAGCAAGATATGATAGTGGTGGTGCAAATGATAAAATAATACAGCTTACTAAGACTCTGGACATTGTTGATGAACTCCCTGGAAAACCTGATTCAACAGATGATTTTCGTGGCCCACACCGCTTTATTGCTATTTTAAACAAAAGAATATATGTGATTGACGAGGATGAAAGTGCAGCAGATATTGAAAGAATTGTAGCTTTTGATGATATAAACGGTACTAACTGGGACACTTTTGATCCCTCAATGCTAATACCGCCAGAATCTGCATTTCTTTTTTATAATGTGTGTTGAATAGTGAAAATAGTCTATTATACTTCCGGTATTCGCGGCACTGGTCGTATTGTTCAGGGTATATCGATTTACAATGCCCTGAAAAGAAGAGGAGTCAAGTGTAATTATATAATCATCAGCAGTACTCCCTTAGCAAGAATAGCAGATACCTTTGCAATTCCCCATATTGAGATTCCTCTGGAAGACGAAAAGGTACTTTCTAAAGATAATTATTCCAGTTCAATTCTATATAAAACACTTACCGATTTATGCCCGAATATTCTAATTGTTGACCGCATGTGGTTTACGCTTTACCATTTTATTCAGGAACTGAGGTGTAAGAAAATATTCTTCTCCATCCAGGTGAATGACCACTTTTATAAAATTGAGCTTGCGAATGAAATAATGAGCTTTAAAAACCATCAATACGACAGAGTTCTGGCAATAGAGCCATTTAAGTGTTCAATTGAAATGGACTACATAAACCCAATAATTATAAGAAACAGGAATGAGATCTTCGACAAAGAAACTGCTCTTGAAAAGCTTGGATTTGACGGCTTAAAAAAAGTTTGCCTAATTGCATTGAATTACAAAGATGGTTACTTCGAGCATTTAAAAAAAAGTATTCATACCTTGAGGATGAGGGGTATGATATGATTCATACCACTAATATAAAAGGTGGTGGAATTTTCCCTATAGTTGATTATTTTAATGCAATCGATTTAATTATTGGTGCTGCCGGATACACTCAGTTCTGGGAGGTTGTATATTTTGACAAGGAAGCAATATTGGAAACATTCCCTTTAAGGTTTTCCAGCATGAAATGGCGTCTTAAGGAATGTAGTAATTATAGTTTCAAAGAAAATGGCTCTGATCAATTAGTTGATATAATGTTGAATATTTAACCAGCTGCTGTAATAATTTTTAAGGGTAATCTTCAAGTACGAATGCCGCCTGCTTGTTTTAGCTTATAAAGCTCTATGGAATAGTTAAAAAAATCAATCCATTGATGGATAAGATGATTCCAATTGAACTCATTCTCCATTTTTTTCCGGGCTGCCCTACCCATCTCCGGTAAACGATCCCGATTATTGACAATATTCTTTAACTTATTAACGAATGCATCCCTGTTTCTATCCACAATAAAGCCATTAATATTATTATCTATAAGCTCGGGGATAATTCCCACATCAGTAGTTAATATAGGCACACCACAGGCAGAAGCTTCAAGAACGGGACGGGGACCGCTTTCACTACTGGATGCACATATATATAAATCCAAAGAATTATAGAATTCCCTCATTTTATTGTTATCAGTAATCCATTTTTTTTCGCTGTTCTGCACCAGCAACTTCACTCCATTAACTGTTTTACATACCGGTACAATGATGTCAAAAAAGCCCCTAATATGGCCATGGTTTGTCAGGCTCCCTGACCATCCGATAATTAGCTTATCACTTCCTCTACTCTTCTTTTCAGGAAAATATACTTCAAGGTCACAAGTATATTTAGTATGGATCACCGGCAAACAGTGAGAAAAAATATACCAGAGCTTTTTACAATTAGTATTAACTAAAAGCGCCTTGCGCAAACGCTTAACAACACTGTATGGGGGTTTAACATTATAACCCGGTGGCACCGTCCTTCCCTTATCCCATAAAACAAAAGAACGTATTCCTGTTATTACCTTGTCAAGGGGAAAATTTATTTTTTGAATTTTAAAAAAAAGATTTATATACATGGGGAAGAGTAAATCATATTCATTATAGAATTTATTCAACTCATTTTTAAAATCAGAAAAATATGCAATATTGAATTCAATACCGGAGTTGTTATATTTTATAATATCTTTAGCATTCTTATCTAAAGCCCAATTAGGCACATCAGGAATTAGAAGGATCTTAACCGCCATATTATTTAACCTTTTAAATTAATCGGTTTCTATACTATTTTAAAGGGTATTCAAAAATAAAGCAATTTTAAATAATATAGAATAATATGACATATGAAATGAATATTAGAGATATTCGCTATCTAAAAAACAAATATGAGGGAGTGCAGCTTAAATCTGAAGAATTATTATTAATTGCTAAAGCGATTCTAAAATATCCAGTCTGTAATTTTTTAGTTTTTGGCTTGGGCTATGATTCTCCACTCTGGTTAGAGATTAACAAAGGCGGACGAACGGTTTTTCTAGAAGATAATAGAGAATGGTTTGATAGAATAACCGGATCATATCCGGATTTAGAAGCATATTTCGTTACTTTTCCTACAAAAATAACTCAATGGCAAGATTTATTAGACAAGCCCAATGAATTGGAAATCCCATTACCTGTTCAAGTTACAAATATCCATTGGGATGTAATTTTAGTTGATGCGCCCAGCGGGGCCTATTGCGATTATTACCTGAAATATGGCACTGAACCGCCTGGAAGGATGATAAGCATTTATATGGCATCTAAATTGATTAAAAGCGATGGGGATGTATTTGTACATGACTGTCATAGAATAGTAGAAAAAGTTTATGCAGATCATTATCTATTCGATAAAAATTTTGTTAAACAGATAGGGAAAAAGACCATATTAAGACATTATAAAGGATAATAGATTTTGCAAATTCTAATAAACATATGCAGACCCTTGGTTTACATTAGCACCCACATCATCTCCGGGGGCTCCGACTGCAAATGTATTCCCATCAGATGAAACATATGCGCTATAACCAAACCAGTCATTATATTGCCCGTCAGAAGCAGTAAGCTTAATTTCATTCCAATTACTTCCATCCCATCTGAAAATATACGCAGAGCCCTGATCTACATTGGTGCCAATATCATCGCAAATAGCTCCGATAATTATTGCATTCCCGTCAGATGAGATAGAAGCAATATAACCAAACCAGTCATTGAGTTCCCCGTCAGAAGCGGTAATTTTAGTTTCATTCCAACTGCTTCCGCAACAGCTGTAAACATACGCTGAACCCTGATCCATATTAGTTCCTACATCATCACGATAAGCACTTGTTAATAATGTATTTCCATTGGATGATAGCGATACGATTCGCCCAAACCAATCAACAGATTCTCCATCGGAAGCTGTAATCTTTGTTTCAATCCAATTATTGTTATTCCATTTATACAGGTAAACCGAACCCTTACTGGAATCATCACCCAGGGCACCTACTGCTAATGTATTCCCATCAGACGATATTGCTACATGGAAGCCGAATATATCGCCATTTTCCCCATCCGATGCTGTAATCTTTTTTTCAATCCAACTGCTTCCATTCCATTTGTACACATACGCAGAACCTTGATTATCGTTTCCACCAATATCATCATGATAAGCCCCCACTATCATAGTATTTCCATCGGCTGAAATTGAAACACTAAGTCCAAAATTATCGTCGGTTGCCCCATCCGATGCAATTATTTTTGTTTCATCCCAACTGCTGACGTTCAACCTATATACATACACAGAGCCCTGATCTCTATTCGAACCTATATCATCCCGCCAGGAGCCGACTGCTACTATACTCCCATCGGATGATACTGATACACTAAAGCCAAACCAATCATCAAAATCGCCATCAGAAGCTGTAAGCTTTGTCTCAACCCAACTGCTTCCATACCATTTGTATATATAGGTAGAGCCCCGATTAGAATCATCACTTTGAGCACCTACTACAACTGTATTACCCTCTGCCGATATAGATAAGCAGCTACCGTGGACTGCTGGATTATACCCACTAAAATAATCCTCGGAGGCTCCATCCGACGCTGTTATCTTCTCTTCTATAAGAGGCGTAATAGCATCGCTTATCTGGAAAATATTCCCGTTAGAATGACGGAACTCCCCGTATACGGTTTTTTCGCTGTGGCCGCATGCTAATGTCCAGCTCTTTGTTACAGCATAATCTTCCCAGCTTGACCAGCTTGTGCCGTTATTGCTGAAACGCATCTTTTCAGCATCTATAACATCAATATCTAAAGTTACGGATGTTGAAAATGTATAGGTTGAATCATCGTTGATTACGAAACTGCCATGTGCCCCATGAAGAAATTCACCCAGCATATTGGAGCAGTTAAAAAATAATATGGCTGGAACCAAAATTAAAACGGAGTAGAGTATTTTAAAAACCCCTACCTTTAACTTCATTGTATTTGATATTATACTCCACCTGGTTAGTATTAACAATGATCCATATCCGTAAAATACTATTACTCTTGTTTCTATTTACACCCCCGCTCATCGCTGAGGACAAGCATGTAGACATGATCCTCAGCCCATATGCAGCAGGCACATGTATTATTCCGCATGGAATCTTCAAGCAAATAGCAGAACCAGGCTTTGGGTTAGCAATCAATCTCGGATTAACTAATCTATTCTTTAAAAACAGTTTAATAATGCTTTCCAGCGGCTTCAATTTCATCAACGAAGAGAGAGATAATATAGCATCATTTGGAATGCCTTACTTATCGCTTTTAACAGGCTATGCCTTCACGCTCACTGATAATTTCAAGATAACTCCTTTAGTTGGTACTGGATATCTCTTACATATTATTAAAGGCTCTTCAGGTGGGGGAGGAAGCTCAGGTAATTCTGAGTACGCCCTGAAAAGTTTTCTTGATCCTCTCTTCACAATACAATGCGAGTTTGATGTTGCTTTATTCAAAGGTTATCATATTATTCTAACTCCCGGGTATATATTCTTCTTTGAGAAAAATAACACAGGAAGATATCTGAATATCGCCTTAGGGGCTAAAAAAGATTTCTATTTAAAGCGCAAGATAAAAAAGATAAATCTTTTTCTCTCTACAGACTGTAATTCTTTCTCTCCGAATGCAGATGGACTAAAGGATATAATCCGAATTATTCCGGAACTTGAGACAACTAGCGGAATAGATTGCTTTGACTTAAAAATCTTAGATAAGAATAAGCATGTGGTCAGGAGTTTTACAGGCCAGAACAGTGTGTCAGGAACCTTCATCTGGGACGGCCTTGATAATAGAGGCAATCTCATGCCGGATGGAGAGTATATTGCCGAGCTTGAGCTGAATTACCAAAAGGGAGATCCTCATCTGGCATATACCCCTCCCTTTATCCTTGATAACTCGCCCCCTGAAATTGCCTTAACCCTTAAGCCCCAACCCTTCTCCCCTGACAATGACGGGGTTGACGATGAACTGCTTTTAAGCATTAAGGTTGATGATCCTGATTCTATTAACGCATGGAGTATCCGAATTGATGATCCCAAGGGCGTCCACTTCATCACTTTCAGGGGAAAGGGTATTCCACCGGAGAAAATAACCTGGAATGGTCTATCATCCAGCGGCGAGCTTGTTCAGGCGGCAGAGAATTATCCTCTTTCTTTAGAAATTTCAGATAACCTGGGCAATATTACAAGGCTTAATAAGGATATTCCGGTGGATGTCCTTGTTGTCCGGGAGGGAGACAAATTAAAGATCCGGATATCCAGTATAACCTTTTCCCCAAACTCATCAGATCTTGAAGCAGTAGAGGATGAAGATAAAGCGGCCAAAAATAACAAGACCCTCAAGCGGCTTGTTGAGATTTTTCAGAAATATAATGACTACCGCATCCGAATAGAGGGGCATGCAAATAATCTATTATGGGATGATCCTGTTAAAGCTTCTGAAGAAGAGATCAAGGAGCTCATTCCCCTTTCCAGGGAACGGGCCCTTTCGGTAAAGGATGCGCTTTTAAAGCTGGGCCTATATGCGGAGCGGATTTCGACCGTTGGTTTAGGGGGAAAAGATCCGATTGTACCTTTCAGAGATACGATAAACCGATGGAAGAACAGGCGCGTTGAGTTTATTCTTATAAAGAAGTAATTACGACCATGCTGCCCACTCTTTTCCGACTCTTCTCTCTGCAGCTATTTTAAGAGTTTCTATCATTATCATTCAGCTTTAACAAAGCGGAAGCAGAGGTTTCTCCGGAGATTTTGGATTAGGCATGAGTTTTTTCTCTTGAGGAGAAATATGCCAATCCATTTCTTCAAGCGGAATTGCACCGAGTAGTGGATCTGCACCATGCGGAAGCTCAATAGCACGAACTTGAGTTGACCTGTCTTGTACTGTCAAATCAACAATACCAAATATTCTGTAACTATGCTTTCCCTCATCAGCAGTATAAACTTCCACTAAACCTCTTTTCAGACGAACAAAAAAAGGACATTGTGTAGCATCTGGCCCGACATCCTCAGGAAGATATCTAGCTATTGTATTTGATCTAAAACCCCAAGGAATTGCTCGACCTATTACTGGATGGGATATGGGCAAAACAGAAATTCGATATTACAAGAAGCAAAGGAGTAAAGAATGAATGAGCAAAATAGGAAAAAAAAACAATGGGCTAATTATTACGATAGCATAGGCATTCTGGATGAAATTATGGACGAGCCGGTTGATCTCAGTTTGGACGACCACCTTCGCCGTGATATCATGTCAGGAAAGCGCAAAAGGAAACTTAAGAATGTAACCATCAAGATAGATCCGCTCCAGATCATAGCTATCAAGAAGCTGGCTACCATGAAGTCTATGCCCTATCAAACACTGATAAGACATTGGCTTGCCGAGGAGATCAAAAAAGAATTGGCCATGTTGATGAGGTGATTTTTTCTATGCTACCATTTTCTCAGGCAAGATATCTACATTAATATAATTACAGTTTAATTATACTTCGTGTTCGGGTAAACCCATGCTCTTTTGAGATCCTCATGGGCCGGGGTTTACACTGCCTTCCGAGCCTTCATGAAATTATGAAGGCAGTTGACAAGAAATTTTACTATGGAACGAATACTATCCTGTTTACTATTTTTATATTGATATACTTTTCCATTTAAAATTGCACAATAGAAATAGAATATGAAGATAAACTGTAGCATCATAGGCAGCCTCTTATACAACTTATTTAAAACAATTATTACGTAACGGGTTAGATGAATACAAATTCAATAAAGCTATAAATGAATACCGTCAAGGAAAAATATCCTTATCAAGAGCAGCAGAAATAGCTGGATTAAAATATTCGTGATATGATCTCTTGCTTTCCTGAAATGAATATTGAATTAAATTATAATATTGAAGATTTAAGTCATGATATACAAGAAAAGCTAATATGATAATATTATGTGATTCTAGTCCGCTAATCTTTTCAGGAAAGATAGATCGACTTAATTTAATTCACAAATTATTTAAGTGAATGGGCCACAGATATCATGTTTGAATCTCCCCAAGCTCTTTATGAGATTTATCCTCAGTTGGTTCGGGGAGCAGTTTCCAGTTTTTCCGCTCCCGCGTCCCGATGTCATGCTTTTTTCAAGGCGCAAGCCTCACGGTGATCTTAAAGGAAAGGTGATAAGCGACTATAAAAAACGGTCGGAAGGAATCCGGGTCAAACACCTGGTAGGAGCCAACTCGGTCAAGATGTATGACAAAGGGAGATAGAACCTACAATTGGAGACAACCATCAATGATACGAAAGGTTTCAAAGTGTTTCGGCCGCCGGAGGGTAACCCCCAGGGCAGCCACGCGTGGAGAATATTTCGAAAGGGGATAGCCGACCTTCCGAGACGTGCTCAGGTTTCTCAGGCCTCTAATGAACGTTATGTCAATACTCTGGCAACCCTCAATACGTAAAAATATCTTGCAGAGCTGCAGGAGTTCAAGGTACTATACAGTCAGTATTGCAAGGCTATTTCTGCATATACTGCGAAAAAAAAGATTCTTGCCGTGTTTGGGTGTAATATTTTGCAGAAATATTTTTTTGTAGCTAATACACCTGCGTATGTGCAGGTTACTTACTAGTTGGAACGCCCATAGAAAAAATCCTAGAATTTTCTTGTCAACTTGACAAGAATTGTCTGTTGTGGTATATTCATAATATGAAAACTATGCCTGTAGGCGAACTAAAGACTCACTTCTCTGAAGTAATCGAGGCCATCAAGAAAGGTGAACAAATCGTTATCTCGTACGGAAAGAAAAAAAAGAATATTGCGGTAATTGTGCCTTTCTCCCAATACGAGAAAAAAAACAGCGTTAAGCTTGGCCTACTCAAAAACAAGGCAAAATGCGTGTTCGCGGATGATTTTGAAATAACTACGGAAGAGCTGGTTGGCGTATGAACTACCTTGTTGACACTCATTACCTGCTTTGGTCGCTTATCGATCCCTCTCAAATTGGAAAACACGTAACTCAAATTCTCACAGACGCCCAAACGATAAAGTATGTTAGCAAGATAAGCTTTTGGGAGATTGCACTTAAGTATTCGATCGGGAAGCTCAAACTCGAGGGCACTACACCTGAGGGAGTACTCACTACGTCCCGGGAATCAGGGTTTAAGATTCTCGACATCAGTGAAGATGATATTGCCACATCCTACCGATTGCCATTTGTTGAAAATCATAAAGATCCCTTTGATCGGCTAATTATCTGGCATTGTATAAGAAACGATATGGTGCTCGTGACCGCAGATATCCGGCTAAGAAGCTATGAACAACACGGACTGAAGTTGGCCGTATGAGTTTCTGCTCGGCATTTGCAACTGGAGAGATGAATAAACGAAATACCTAGAATGGCCGTTCCAACATCTCGCTGGAGCAGACCGCGGAGTGTAGATTTATTCCGTTAGTGAAGCGTCGAGAACGGCTGGGTCAAGAACAATCGGCGCGGCTGCTCAGCTCTGCGTTATACTACTTAAAATATGATCAATTCTCGTCTTGATATTCGAGAATTATATCAAATAGAGAGGAACTTGAGGAAAATATTAAGGATGCTTATATGCAGATAGCTCTGGAAGAGGTTCCTAAAGATCATGAAATTAAAGAAATAACTATATGAAGCGCAAGGAGCTGATCCAGCAAATTACAAAAGCAGGATGTATATTATTGCGTGCTGGTACTAAGCATGATATATACTTAAATACATCTACGGGGCTAGAAGCAGCCAGTTCCAAGACATGCTGCAATTGAAAATTTAGAGAGGAGGTCAATCGTGCAATCCGCAGAATTTATGCATATCCTGATGCTTGGGCCAAAGAAAAAGACGATACGAGGCAGAGCGTTAGGCATGTTGTATTTGATAAGGACAAAGTGATATGTATCAACAAATACTTGAAATGTTGTTAGCAAAGTATGGACATTTGTCATATTCCAAATTAACGGAAGCATTAAGAAAAGATGGGTTGGAAGAGCTTGTGGACGCCATTGAAAACGATGCTCATCTTATGGGATTGATTGCTGAAATCAGTCAAGAGTTTTGTCCGGATGGATTAGACGACCCCGAGTATGGTATCATACCTTCAACTGTTCAGCAAATTCGGGGGATTCCTGTAGAGTATCATAGAACGTTTAACTTCGATCCTCAAGCCTGCTTAAAAACGTGTAAAGGGAATTGCTGCAAAAATAAAAACTACCTCATGATCAATATTACCGATATTTTTAAGATTTTATCGTCTGAGGGTGCACAATTCTTTGACATTCGTTCTACTATCGATCTCTTTGATCGGAAGCCCCCGTTCATAGAATTGTTTTATAGCGAGGAATACAGGTTGTTTCTGCCCTACATACGATATTTGCCGGTTAATGCTGATGTCCATACTCGCCCCGAAGATGCTCAAGGCAGTATTTGTCCTTTTTTACACCCAATTCATGAGGTCTATGCGTACCATAAAAAGGCCTTACCGCAGTGGGCCGGCAAGGATGCGCTGGGGTGTATCTTGATGGCAGATAAGCCTACGATTTGTCGTCTTTCTCCGTTAGGAAAAAGTAGCGGCATGGTCACCGGGAAAGTGACCTACGAGTATTTAGTGCCGGCCCAGGATTGTCCGGCTTGTGAAACTGATGTTGAGTTGAAAGTCTCTGATTATGTCTCTTCTGTGGTGTCTTCTTCAGAACAACAACAACAGGAACGTTTTCATGAGATGTTGATGTCGTATTATCGTGCAGAGACTTCTCAGGAGCTTGACCAAAAGCGTTTTAATGAAATTCTTAAACACGTTTATAACATTGATGGATTACTCTACCAATATGGGCTTGACTCAAAACATAGACCTGGCGTTGAGCAGTTAGTAGAAATAGTTTTTGCGGCTTCACATGGAGATTTCAGTGTGTATGAGCAATTTATTGAAGGATTACGTGACGGGATTCAAAGATAATACGCAGTAGAAGATGATGGGCTAGTGTAAGTTGTTGAAAATAAATGGCTTGCCTAACAATAGGATGGAGGGTTACTTTTACCCCCTGAAGAAGAAAGATCATTACTACCATTTCTCAATCAATGTAAGATTATAGAAATAAATGAGACAGAGTTTTCTTCAAAATCTTTAAGTTATGCAGATAATTGTATACTTACATATGCTGTAAAACATCAAATTAATGTGTTATTATCTGATGATAGATTAGTTCGTAGAGTTGCTTTCAATAAAATACACGAGAATTAATAAATGATCTTACTCATCCGGTGTTCTCTTGAAACCAAGCCATTTTTAACAAAGCGGAAGCAGAGATTTATCCGGGGACTTGGGATTAGGCATAAGTTTTTTATCCTTATTAGAAATATGCCAATCCATTTCTTCAAGCGGAATCGCTCCGAGCAGGGGATCTGTGCCGTGAGGGAGTTCAATAACGCGAACCTGACATGATCTTCCCTGAACTGTTAAATCGACAATACGTAATACTCTGTAACTATGCTCTCCCTCATCAGCAGTGTAAACTTCTACTTCTCCAGTTTCTTCCAGCTTTAGACGTTCAATAAGCTCTTCTGGAAGTGCAAGTTCAGATGCGCCGGAATCAACAAAGGCTTCACATTCAATATCTTCTCCCCTTTTTTCTTCTGTCAAGAACCTGTTTTGCCAGTTCTTCAGTTTTATCGTAACCTTGAAAACACCCATGATCTTAGATCCTTACAGACTATCTTAACAAGGAATGATATATTATCCAGGAATTTATTATGTGCCATGGGCAAATGGTGCCGTTAAAAATGTCCAATACTGTGGAGAGATCCCGGCCTACGTTTGTTCACAAGGTAGTGAGCAGTACATCCAGACGAAACCTGACCTTATTCTTTGACTTTATACCTGGCTATAATAAGATTATACACCGCGCCTAAAACAGGATCGTTTGATCCGCCAACAGCCGCATCGACTAAAATATCCTGCCTGTTTTCAGAAAGCCATCTGTATAAGCGTGGGGAGGCTTCTTTCTCGTTGCCTGCGGCATGGCAAATCTTCACCAGCTTTCTCATCTCCTCCAAAACTAAAAATTTTCTGGCCCTATTAATGATTAATATAAAGTGATTTTTATTCGCCGCTTCTTGTATATCAACTCTGCCGACATCTAATTCGGGGCTTTTCCTGCTTACCCGATCCATAGTGTCTAATTTTCTCATCTCCTCATTAATCTTTTCTACCTGCATATTATGTAGAATCACCTGCGCCTGCTGAATGAGGAATTTCAGCCCCTCTTCATTCATATCCTTACTGAGTTTCACTAACTGATCGGCGAGTATATCCCTACCGGTCTTCTGCCTGCCCTTTGCTTTTGGGGAGCTCTTTGCACTTTTAGCGGCCGCTGACTTCTTCCCGGGATTTGCCTTTTTTCTCATTCTTCACTTTCCCCCCTCACTCGCCAAAGTATCTTGCTGAGTTTATGAATGTTAAAGGGCTTTTCGATAACATCCTTAAACCCGTACTCCCGGTAATTGGCCATCACAGGATCCTTTGAATAACCACTCGATACAATAACCTTAGCATCAGGATCTATTTTGAGCAGCTCTTTTACAGCCTCTTTACCGCCCATTCCCCCCGGTATAGTCAAATCCATAATAACGATGTTAAATGGTTCTTCAGCCTCTAAGGCCCGCCTGTAGCAATCAACAGCCTCTTTTCCGTCTTTAACAAGCAGGGGTGTATATCCCAATCTTTTAAGTATCCTTTCGTACACATCCCGCAGCTCTTTCTCATCGTCCATAACCAGTACTCTACCTCTCCCCTCATAGAGCTTTTCCTTATCACCGTTATCGTCTTCCGTCTTTTTCTCTGCGGCGGGGAGGTAGAAATAGAATGTTGTTCCGATATTTTCCTTGGATTCTACATCGAGGAAACCGCCGTGACTTCTCATTATGGAATATGAAGTGGAAAGCCCGAATCCGCTGACGCCCCGCTTTGTAGTGAAAAAGGGATCAAATACTTTATTGAGATGTTCAGCCGGAATACCGCAGCCATGATCCACAACGGATATGCGCACATATCTTCCTGGCCTTAAAGCCGGTTTAAATGATTCGGTAATAGTTACATTTTCGCCCTTAATCTCAACGATGCCGCCATCGGGCATTGCCTGATCTGCATTAATAATAAGGTTCTGAACAACCTGATTGATCTGCCCCTCGTCAAATTCCACTGCCCACAATCCTTCAGGTAAGTCATATTTACAACGAACATTTGAACCTCTAAGAACAAAGGCGGCCGCTTCTTTAATGATTTCAGGGAGGGACCCGAATTTTTTTACCGGGAATCCGCCCCTGGCAAAAGTAATTAATTGCCGGGTAAGATCCCGTGCGCGGAATGCCGCCTTCTCCATCTGCTCCATTCTCTCATATACCTCTGTACCCGGCTGAGTGTTCATTTTTACTAAAGCAATATTCCCCACAATGGCAGCTAACAGATTATTAAAATCATGAGCAATCCCACCGGCTAATCTTCCTATGGCTTCCATTTTTTCTGATTGCTGCAGTTGTGTTTCGAGTAATTTTCTCTCGCGTATATCCCTGGCTACACCGTAGGTACCTAAAAAATTCTTTTCCTTTTCTTCAGGATCCCTATCATAAATACCCTGTGCCTTTAGCTCTATAGGAAACTGATCCTTGAAATGCTTAAGTTGTTCATAATCAGTTTCCTTAGAGGGCTTCAATCGTAATTCCATACCGGAAGTAGCTCTATCTCTTGTCCGCCGTTCATTAAAAACATACTCTGCTTTTTCCATATCCGGAGAACATATTATGCTGGAATAATGTTTCCCAAGAATATCATCCTTGTTATAGCCGAGTAAGTCTTCAAAAGCATGGTTAATGAAAGAAAAATTACCCTGCTCATCCAGGGTATAAATGATGTCCGGAGAATTCTGAACCAGATATTGATACTGCTTCTGTGATTGTTCTAATTCCCAGATTATAGCCGCTTTTTCCTTTCTGAGCTGTTTCTGCTCCAGGGCATTGGCAATGCGCTTGATCAATTCTTCATATTCAAACGGCTTTTTTATGTAATCATAAGCTCCCTCTTTTAAAGTCGATACAGCGGATTCTATAGTAGCATGACCTGAAATAATTATTGCTATGAGCTCTGGGAAATGTACACGGATATGACGCAACACCTGATGCCCGTCGACATCCGGCATTACGATATCCAGAAGTATTAAGTCGAAGGTATGCTTTGAGAGTATTTTAATAGCTTCCCTACCTGCTGAGGCTGTTTCTATACTGTAATCATTTTCAGTTAAGAGCTCTTTCAAGCTTTCGCAGATGCGTGTTTCATCGTCAACTATCAGAATTCTTTGACTTTCAGCCATAAAAACCTCCAGAAATTTTAATTTCCAACAGGAAAGATAAGCACGAAGCTGGTTCCCTTTTCCCTGTTGCTTCTGCAGATAATCCTGCCCTTCAATGCTTTTACAATATTATAAACAATAGATAATCCCAATCCCCGATGGTCTTTGCCCTTTGTACTTATAAAAGGCTCAAAGAGCTTCGAACGTATAGTCTCCGGAATCCCCGGTCCATTATCACTTACCGTAATCTCCACATATCCCTGGGAAGCATCATGGTCTAAGGGCAGTTCCGGGCTTCCATTGAGGGGAAAGTCTAACATATATCGAGTGCTTACAGCAAGTTTTCCTCCTTCTGTCATAGCTTCGGCTGCATTTTTTAACAGATTGATGATAACCTGTTTGAGATTATCCTTATGGCTCATTATCGGAGGTAAGGAGCGGTCAAACCTTGTCTGCACTGTTATCTTAGAAGGCTGAAAGAGAGATTCTTCACTAATGGATAAAAGGTCGGAAATAAGAGAGTTCATATCGAAGGATTCACGCTTCTGTTCTTTTTGTTCCGGAAACTGGGAGAGCTCGTTTAAGAGCTGTGTAACTCTATTAATCTCTTCATGAATTATCCGGATTTCATTCATAACCAGTTTTTCTTTTTTAAGCTTCTGATCTAAAATGGTCAAGTAGTTTTTTATAATACTCAAGGGGTTGTTCACCTCATGAACCATCTTCCGTGCTATACTTGATGAGTCAGGAGTTCGCTCTAATGGACCTTCTTCTCCTTGTATTTTTCTCAATCTTTCCGCACATAGGGCTGAGCCAACCTGGGCTGTCAACAGAGAGATTTCATGTTCTCTCCTGGCCAGAGAGGATAGTTCGGATTTATCCGCACCTATAACCAAAACACCTATTTTTATTTTACCGGAAATCAGGGGATAGCATACCATGGCTTCCCTTTTTAATGAACGCATTACCTGCTCATCTATCACAGATATCGGGCCAGGCCTTCCCGTTTCAATAGAGTGTATAACGGATTGATTTGTAAGTGCTTTTGCGAGGATACTCTTGCTCTCAGGAAATGAAATTAGGAGATTATGGAGACGATCTTTACCGATAAGGATATCTCTCTCAAAATCATAGGTAAAAAAAATGATATCCTTAAATCCAAAGAGCAGTTCTAATGCCCGATAAAAAATTCTTATAATCCTCTCCTCGCTTCCGGCTCGTACCAGGCTTTTTAGAGTCCCAGACAGAAGGGAAATATTTTTAATTTCCTGGTTGAGCTGTCCCTGTTTTTCCTTATCTTTTTTCCTTAACTTTTTATCTTCTTCGAATGGAAACTTAATATCTATATCAAAAAATTGAGCTGTGCCTGTCAAGTCACTCTCCGCCTTCCCTTTTAACAGCTCCACTTCCTTTTGACGCAATCCTAATAACTTCTCCGCAATCTCGAAGCTCTTGTTCTTTCCCTGGCTTTCATCACATAGCACATTTACCACATAAACCATCTTAACCAGGGGAAATGAATCAATAATGCGCTCAACAGGCTCATGATGGTATAAAACAGCATCCCCTAAGAGAGAATTAAGATTCCATTTCCTTATAAGCCATGCACCGACTTTACTGTGCAGGAACCCCAGTTCTGCCTCTGCTTCCAGCAGCCTATCGGCTGCCGGGAGCCGGCTTCTTGAATCCAACACCCTGGACAGAACCGCACCATATTCCTTAGGCATACTTGCCCAGAGCACCAGTTTGCCTATGTCATGGAGCAAACCTGTTAAATAGGCTTCTTCCTTATTTGGATACTGTATTCTCCTTGCGATCTCACGCGTAAGCAGCGCACAGAGTAGAGAATGCTTCCACAGGTGTTTAAGATAAAATTGGGGTTCTCCATGCAGTGGGGAGAAGACCCCCCGAGTAGAGGTACAGAGAGCTATATTTACTACCGTATCCCTGCCGAGGTGGACGAGAGCCTGTTCCAGATTGGGCACACCCCGTGAGGGGAAACTCCTGCGTGAGCATGCCATACCTAATATTTTAAAAGTGAGGGCAGGATCTTTTTCGATTATACTTGCCAGTTCCTTTATATCGCTTTCTTCCCGATTACACATTTCAACAAAACGCAGAAGAATATGAGGCAGAGACGGAAGATCATGAGTTTCTCTAAGGCGTACCATGAGGGAATTTCGATGGCTTTTATTCATGTATAATATAGAAGCATTTTACATTCTTTTAGAATATATTCCAGACCAGTTTAAGGTTTTTTAACAGAAGTTTTTCAGATCCGCTTCAATCCAGCCTGTTTTTTTTAACTGGAAATATTTACTAAATCCTATGCTCTTTAAAAGTGCAAAGGTCTCCCTAAAATATCCGTCAATCTGTTCAGGATTATGCGCATCCGAGCTGATTGTTATTGGTATATCTAATTTCAAACATCTCTTCAATATCCACTCAGAGGGATAGAGAGAGCTGCTTTTATTTCTCACTATACCTCCGGTATTTACTTCAAGTATACAATGTGATTTTGCAACAGCATCAAGAGATTCATAAACAAGCTTTTTATACCAATGCTCCGATTCTGAGAAGAATCGGTTGTTCTTATTGTTCTTTTTTATAATGTCAAAATGTCCTATTATATCGGGAGGATAGGCTTTGACCATAGTGTTCAGCCGCTCGTAGTACTGTTTAACAGCCTCTGTTATATCGCCGTTGAAAGTAACTTCAATTCCCCTTTCAAATTCGTATAAAGGCCCGTCCACCGTCCAATGCTCTTCATTATCTAACTGTACTAAAAAATGAACGGAACCGATTGTATAATCCAAATCCATGGCCTTTATCTCAGGTGAAACAGGTGAAATTATTCCCGGAATATAATCTACCTCCAAACCTAAAAAAATATCGAGTATCTCCTTATACTTCTCTTTGAGCATTAAGATTAGCTCTCTATACTTGAAAAAATCTTTTTTGCTTATAGTCCAGTTATTTTTAAAGGGCAAAGGGGCATGGCTTGAAAAGCCCAGATAACGGATGCCTTTCTCTAACGAAGAATAAATGTATTCTTCCAGTTCTCCATGACCATCACAATATTTTGAATGTGTATGGTAGTTTGATAGCTTCCTCTCAAGCACCATGAATTCTTCCAAAACACTTCCTTATAATCCGACAATAAATCAGAATTCTGTTTCAGGTCAAGCTATATCACCTATCTTGCTATCTCAAATCAAGTTGAAAAATCTACACAGAGGTGATAATATTAATTACTGGTACTGAACTTGGGTGCTCCAGGTATTTAGAATATTTACAGCGCAGGGAACATGAATGTCTATACAGATTTTACTGCTCACGACCGATAACGAACTTGCAGCTCTTGTGTGCCGATCTTTTGAAAAGCTCCCCGACACTCTCTCTTTAGAACGAATTCACAATTCTTCCGATCTTTTCCTTTGCCTGAATCGCCTGACCAAAGGGTCTTTGGTTCTGCTCGACTGGGATTTTGCAGACCCGCCGGCCCATAAACTGCTTAAGGAACTGATCAAACATGATCCCCTGCTTCCCATTATCATACTTCTTCAAGAAGGCGATGAGTATAGAGGAGCTGAATTAATAGGGAAGGAAGCAGCAGACTATGCTGTGAAGTCCTTAAAAGGCTTAGCGCGCCTGCCTGTGAGCATTAAAAATGTGGTCCATCATGCTATGCTTAAGTTTCGCTGGAATCGAATGCAAAAAATCAGCCTTGAGTTAACATCGGAGTTAGATTTTAAAGAGGTGCTGCCCCGCGTATTTGTTCTTGCAGAGGAAATGGTCGGCGCCCAGGCCGGAGCTCTTCTACCTATGGAGGAGATCCATGATGTTCTACCTTCCCCCTACCTGCACAATTTATCCATCAAATCCGCCGATGCCGAGCTTTTTATTCCGGCTTTGACAGCCGGCAGTCCCATTTTTCTGAATAATTATCCCGACAAATCTGACGCCCTTCCGGAATTGGTAAAATCCGGTGTTCATGGATTGGTGGCCTCCCCCCTTATAATCGGCCGTAGAGTTTTAGGCAGCCTGTGCCTGTTTGATCTAACCGGCCACATAGATTTCAGCTTTGACGATGCTGAATTGATGCAGACTGTTGCCCGGCACCTGGCTGTGGCCATTGAAAACATCCGTCTTTTACATAGAGAACGCCTGGCTTTTCGTGAAAGTGAAGCGGTTCAGCGCGTCAGCCCTGCCCTGACCGCCTCACTTGAACTTCAGAGTGTGCTGGATTCCATACTGGCTGCAGCTCTTGACCTAATTCCGGCGGACATTGCTCACATTTTTCTCTATTCTGAAAAACGCCTCACATTTGGAGCAGCAGTCGGCCCTGGGGAAAGGTGGGAGAAGCCTTTTTCCGAGCCCCGTCCTGACGGCTTAACCTATACCGTGGCCAGGAATGCTCTGCCTGTTGTAGTGACAGACATGGCCAGCCATCCCCTGTTCAAAGACACATCGCCGGAATGGAAGGGCTCTATTCTGGGCCTTCCCCTTAAAATCGGTAAGCGTGTGGTGGGCGCTATGAACATCTCCCGACTTAAGCCCGGTCCTTTTGCAAAAGCTGAGCTGCGCATATGGGAGCTGTTGGCTAACCAGGCGGCCATTGCCATTGAAAACGCCCGGCTGTATCAGGCCGAAAGGTCGAAGCACAGTGAAGCAGAGGCTCTGCGAAAGGCAGCGCTGGCCCTTACTTCGACTGTTTCATTGGATGAGGTCTTCGATCGAATCCTGATCGAATTGCAGAACGTAGTTCCCTTTGACAGCGCCTCGGTTCAACTGCTTAAGGGCGATCATCTGGAAATCATCGGCGGGCGCGGTTTTCCCAATCTGATAGAGTTGATCGGAGTTGCCTTCCCGGCTCACGGTGATAACCCCAACTCACTGGTACTTGAATCAAAACAGCCGGTAATTATTGATAACGTGCATACTCGTTACCCGGTTTTCAGTCAGGAGCCCCATTCAGCCTCAAACATCCACGGCTGGTTGGGAGTACCCCTGCTCTTCGGCGACCGGGTTATCGGAATGCTGGCTCTGGATAAACACCAGCCCGGCTTTTACGTTAAAGACCATGCCGAGATTGCCATGTCCTATGCCGCTCAGGCGGCCGTAGCTATCGAAAACGCAAGACTATTCGAGGCTGAGCGAAAACAGCGCCTTCAAACAGAGGCCTTACAGGCAGCAGGGGCCATTTTAAGCGGAACCCTGGACCTCTCCGAAGTGTTGGAGCGTATCCTGACAGAATTGGGCAAGGTGATCTCTTACGACAGCGCCTCCGTGCTTTTAATCGAAGGAGATCTCCTGCGCATTGTGGCAGGCCGAGGCCTGCCGGAACCCTCAGCAGTAGGAAAGCTGTTCTCCGGTGATACCCTGTTGGAGAATGAACTGAAACAGACAAATCTTCCGATTGTCCTTGATGATGCCCAGAATCACCCCGGTTTCAAGGGGTGGGGAGGCACCGGCTATGTACACGGCTGGATGGGCGTACCACTCCTGACAGGGGATCGCATGATCGGTCATCTTACCCTTGACAGCCATAAGTTTGCGGCCTATTCCCAGGCTGACGCCGAGCTTGCGATGAGCTTTGCCAATCAGGCAGCAATTGCTGTTGAGAATGCGCGCCTTCATCAGAGCCTTAAGGATCAGTTAAAGGCCTTACAGGAATCCCAGGCCAGACTGGTGCAGAGTGAAAAACTGGCAGCTATCGGAAAACTGGTGGCCGGTGTAGCACATGAATTGAATAATCCGCTTACCTCCATTATCGGCATTGCCCAATTCCTTCAGAGCTGTGATGTCAGTGAAGAAATCATTCAAGACCTTGATAATCTGGTAGATGAGGCTCATCGTACTGCTGAAATTGTACGAAATCTCCTCGATTTTGCCCGTCAGAATGTCCCGGAACGAAAACCCGTCCAGATCAATGATATATTGAACAGCATACTGAAACTCTTAGCCTATGAGCTGCAATCTCAAAATATAGAATGTACTACAAATCTATCACGCGATCTGCCCTTTACAATGGCCGATTCGAATCAACTGCAGCAGGTTTTCATTAATCTGTTGAATAATGCCTGTCAAGCAATCGCTATGCGTAATACACATGGCAGAGGGCGTCTGATCATATGCGATATCCGAATGCCCGGTATAAGCGGTCCTGAACTCTACCGGAAAGTGCAGGAAAAAAACCCCGAACTGGTCAGTCGTATTATCTTTATCACAGGCGATACAGTAAGCCCCAATACATTAAATTTCTTAGAGGAAGTAGCTCCGCCTTATTTAAGCAAACCCTTTGAGATGAAAGAACTTATTAATAAAGTAGAAACAATGTTGAAAGAATCAGAATGCCAATAATTTATAATAGTCAGACAGGTAAATCGTCATCTCTTAATATGGAGGCCAAACGAATATGAAGAATATCCTAATCGATACGGATTGCGGTGTTGATGATGCCGTGGCCATCATGATCGCCTTAGCCAGTGAAGAGTTCGATATAAGAGGCATAACTACGGTTTCAGGAAATGTTCCTATCGATCAGGTAACGGCAAATGTTCTGCGCCTCTTTACCTTCCTCAAACGGGATGAAATTCCTGTGTTCAGGGGCGCCTCTCTTCCCCTGGTTGAGCGTGTGCACCGGGCTGAGGGAGTGCACGGGAAGAACGGGCTCGGTGATGTTGATCTTCCCCCCTCAAATAAGCACGAAGAGAAGATGAGAGCCCCGGAAGCTGTATATAAGATCGCGAATGAGAATCCGGGGCTTACGATTGTAGCACTCGGTCCTCTTACCAATATAGCCATGGCCTTAAATCTATACCCGGAAATCTTTAAAAGCATAGCCAGGATTATCGTCATGGGCGGGGCTGTTGAAGCGGGAAATGTAACGCGATTTGCAGAGTTTAACTTCTATGCAGATCCTGAGTCCGTTCAGTTTGTGCTTAACAGCGGCATTCCTATGACCGTTGTTCCCTGGGATGCATGCCTTAAGCTTGTGCACACTGAAGAAGAAATTAAAAAATTGGGATTTGAGAGAAGCGAATCCGGCCGCCTTTTCCTCGATCTTCAAGAATTACCCTTCTCCTATATTGAAAACGTATACGGAATGCGAGCTGTAATGCTTCCCGATCCCATAACCATGGCATATGCGGTTAACGAGAGTATTTCTAAAAAGACCATAACAGGAAATCTGCAGATGGAGCTGAACTATACTACCTTAAGAGGAGCCAGCGTTCGAGTTGATGGGAAGCGCTTAAAATTGGTTATGGAAATTGACAAGCAGGGTTTTTCTGATATACTGTTGAGAATAATCAATCTAAAATAATTAAAGGAGGCAGAATATGAAAAAAACATGGATTGTGATACTGCTCGGTCTGTTTATTCTGGCATCAATCAGTATTACATCATGCAAAAAAAAGGAAGAGGCGGAACCTGTAAAGAAAGAGGTCAAAGTTGTTCTCTATGTGAATGGAACACTTGGGGACAAATCTTTTTTTGATTCCGCCAACAGGGGAGTGGAGCAGGCAATCAAAGAACTGGGGATTAAAGGAAAAACCATCGAAGGCGGCTACGATCCGGCCCGATGGGAACCCGATATCGAGCAGCTCTCTGAGGGAGACTGGGACATCATCATCGCCGGTACCTGGCAGCTTCAGGAAATTCTTGAAAAGATCGCTCCAAAGAACCCGGACAAGAAATATTTCACCTACGATACTTCAGTCGATTATTCAAAAGCAGACTTAAGCAATGTTTATTCAATCCTTTACAGCCAGAATGAAGGCTCCTTTTTAGTCGGCGCGCTTGCAGCTATTGTCACAACTTCGGATATGCCCCTGGCAAACCCGCAGAAGGTCATCGGTTTTCTGGGCGGAATGGATATCCCGGTGATCAATGACTTTAAGGTCGGGTATGAGCAGGGAGCGAAATATATTGACCCGGATGTAAAGGTGCTGGTTTCCTATGCCGGTTCATTCAGCGATGCTGCTAAGGGTAAAGAGCTTATTCTGGCTCAATACGAACAGGGCGCAGATATCGCCTTCAATGTTGCCGGTGAGACAGGTCTGGGCTTGCTCGATGCTGCTAAGGAAAAAAAGCGCTATGTCATAGGAGTTGATTCAGACCAATACCTTCTATTTAAGGACAGCGATCCTGAAAAGGCATCCTATATCACCACTTCCATGATGAAGAATGTGGATAAATCTCTCTTCAGGGGAATAAAGCTTCACCTCGAGGGTACACTCAAATACGGCGAGGCGGACGTCCTGGGCATAAAAAAGGACGGTGTGGGCGTTGCCGATAACGATAACTACCGGAAACTTATTTCTGAAGATATCAGAAAGCGAATAAAGGAGCTTGAGGATAAAATTGTCAGCGGTGAAATAGTCATTGATACTGCATTTGGTAAGTAATCCTCTTCTTTAAGCGGCCCTCTTTTAGAGGGCCGTTCCTTTTTTAAAAAGTATGGAAAAGATCCTTGAATTTAAAAACATCCTGAAAGTCTATGAAGACGGGGTTATCGCCAACAGGGGCGTGAGTGTGGATATTGAGAAAAACACGATTCATGCGATTGTAGGTGAAAACGGGGCTGGGAAAACCACGCTCATGAAAATACTCTTCGGCTTAACCCAACCCCAGGAAGGGGAAATTATCTATAACGGCAGGCAAATTCATATAAGAAGCCCTCATGAGGCTATTAAAATGGGAATCGGAATGGTTCACCAACGTCTGATGCTGGCCCCCGATCTAACGGTTGCTGAGAACATGGTTTTAGGCATTGAGCCGCTTAAAGGCCATATCTTTTTAGACACTGGCAAAGGCTTAGAAATTACCAAAAAATTATCTGAGGAATACGGCCTTTCCGTGCCGGTGTATAAAAAAATTAAAGATCTGCCTATTGGTATCAGGCAGCGTGTAGAAATACTTAAAGCCCTGTTCAGAAATGCCGGGCTTCTCATACTCGATGAGCCAACCTCGGTATTAACCCCCCAGGAAAGTGATATTCTATTTAACACTCTAAGGGATTTAAAGAAACACGGAAAAACCGTTATCTTTATCTCCCACAAATTGAAAGAAGTCAAGCAGATTGCTGATCGGGTCACGGTAATGCGGGATGCTAAGGTTATTACCACCAGGGATGCAAGTGAATTAACGGAATACGATATTGCCTATTTGATGGTAGGAAGAGAAATACGCTTTGAACGAATCGCCCTGCCTGAAAAAACCGGGAAAATCCTCCTCTCTTTGAAAAATGTATCCTATGTTAATGATGAGAATATCAAGGTGCTAAGGCGAATCTCCTTTGATATCCGTGCTGGAGAGATCCTCGGGCTGGCAGGGGTTGAGGGAAACGGGCAGACTGAGCTTATAAAAATACTGACCGGGCTGCTTCAGGCTTCAGAGGGTGATATTACCATAAAGGGTGAAAGCATTATCGGCCTTTCTCCAAGGGATATACGTGAAATGGATACGGCTCATATCCCGGAAGACAGGATGGAAGACGGTGTTGCTGATAAAACAACCCTGGAAGAGAATTTCATCGTTGACAGGTATTATAAACCACGCTTTTCAAAAGGCCTAAGACTTATGTGGAAGTACATCTTCAAGCACAGCCGGGATCTTATGAACAGGTTTAAGATCCTGGCTCAATCGCCTAAAACGCCCGTTTCCTCACTATCCGGAGGAAATATTCAGAAGTTGGTTGTGGCCAGGGAACTCTCGTCCGACCCGGAGGTGGTGATTGCGGCCCAGCCCACCCGCGGGATCGACGTGGGTTCGGAGGAGCTGGTTCATAACCTTTTAAAGGAGGCCCGGGACCGTGGAAAAGCCATATTCTTAGCTTCTGCCGATCTGGATGAGATACTGAAGCTATCAACCAGGATTATTGTTATCTACAACGGCGAGATCGTCGCTCATTTTCCCGATGTGTCAGAAATTACGGCCAAAGATCTTGGTCCTTTTATGTTGGGAATTCAGAGACAGGAGGCCGTGAGTGGAAAAGTTCGTTCTTAGATATTTCAATCTCATCAGAACCATTATTGCCATTATAATCGGTGTGGTGATCAGCGTCTTTCTCATCTATCTGATAAGTAAGGATCCGTTGTTCTCCCTGCGTTCCTTCCTGCTGGGGCCCCTGCTTTCTAAGAGCCGGTTCTCTAATGTAATAGAGACCGCTTCGCCCATAATCTTCTGCGGTCTGGCTATCGCCATTGCCTTCCAGGCCAAACAGTTCAATATCGGGGCTGAGGGGTCACTTTTTTTAGGGGCTGCGGTGGGCACTGCCTTTGCCGTGTCCACGAATCTGCCCGGGTTCCTCCATATCCCTATGGTACTGCTTACAGCCGGCCTTACAGGAGCCTGCTGGGGATTTATCCCGGGAATACTGAAGGCAAAGTGGAATGCCAGTGAGCTTGTCTCATCCCTTATGCTGAACTATGTTGCCTATTTTTTGGGACTCTACCTGATAAACTTTCACTTCAGAGATAAACAGGCAGGATTCTTAGTATCTCATCAGCTCCCGGAAACCGCCTGGTTAAACCAGTTCATTCCGGGTACACGGATACACTGGGGCATCCTTCTATCTTTAGCCTTTGCCCTGCTCGTTTACTATTTTCTTTACCATACAACGACCGGATACGAACTCCGCACCACCGGATTTAATGAGAGGTTCGCCAGATTCGGGGGCATCAGCGTTTTCAAGATTATTATTCTATGCCAGGTTATGCTAGGATTCATTGCCGGTATCGGGGGAATGACAGAGGTCATGGGCATACACAGGAGATTCAACTGGCAGATGAGTCCCGGCTATGGCTGGGATGGAATTGTAGTAGCCATTATCGGGAGGAACCATCCTCTTTTGATCATAGCGGCAGCCTTTTTTCTCTCCTACATCCGGGTAGGGGGTCAGGTGCTCAATCTCTTATCCGATGTCCCCTCTGAGATGGTCTTTGTCATTCAGTCCATTATCATTCTCCTGATCACGGCGGAAGCATTCTTAAGCCAGTGGAAATTCAGGATCACGGTACGCGAAGCCGAAAAACAGGAGGCTCTTCATGCATCCACTGTTTAAAAGCATAATCTCTGCAGAGTTCGGCTTTGCCATATTCAGAGTAATGACCCCTCTCCTCTTCCCTGCTATCGGCGTGTCCATATCCGAGCTTGCAGGTACGATCAATATAGCCTTAGAAGGGATCATGCTCGTATCCGCCTTCACAGGTGTTATGGTCAGCGCTTATACCGGAAGCCTTATCCTTTCTCTCCTGGCCGGTATGGCAGCAGGAGTGGCCATGGCTGCCATACTGGGCTATTTCCATTTGAAATTAAAGGCAGACATAATTCTGGCCGCCATTGCCCTGAATATGTTTGCTACAGGAATTACTATCTTTTTCCTCTTTATATTCGCCGGGGATAAGGGCACCTCAAGCTCCTTAAAGAGCTTAGTATTTCCGAAGCTTCACATCCCGCTTGTCAAACACATTCCCGTGCTGGGGAATATCCTAAGCGGCCACAATATTCTAACCTACTGCGCCGTTTTAGCCGTTATTCTCTTCTACATCATTATATATAAGACCCCCCTGGGTTTAAGAATCAGAGCCGTGGGACAGAATCCGGATGCCGCAGAATCTGTGGGCATTAATGTAAACAGAACAAGGCTGTATGCCCTCATGCTATCAGGATTTTTTGGTTCTCTGGGCGGGCTCTATCTATCTATGGGGTATGTCTCCTGGTTTGCCCGGGATATGACGGCAGGCAGGGGATGGATAGCGATTGCAGCCTCTTTCCTTGGCTGCAGCCATCCACTCGGCACATTTTTAGCTTCCTTTCTTTTCGGCACGGTTAATGCTTTAGCAATCTATATTGCATCTTTAAGAATCCCGTCTGAGTTTATCCAGACGATTCCCTACCTGGCTACAGTTATAGCCCTCGCGATCTATTCAGCACGAGCAGCAAGAAAACGGAGCAGTAAAATCAAGGAGGCAAAAGAACCCCTGTGAAAAAAATCATCATCGACTGCGACCCCGGGCATGATGATATGATGGCCATCATGCTGGCCTATGCAACAGAAGAAATCGATCTGCTCGGAGTCACGACTGTTGCAGGGAATCAGACAGGGGATAAAACCTTTTCCAATGCCCTTAAGACATTAACCCTTATCAATGCAGATATACCGGTAGCCAGAGGCTCGGATAAACCGATTTTGAGAGAACTGATCGTGACGCCTAAGATCCATGGTGTGTCCGGCCTGGATGGGGCTGATCTGCCGGAACCCGCTATTAAACCCCTCAACATCAATGCGATTGATTTTATTATAAAATCGGTTAAAGAATCCCGGGAGAATATTGTTTTAGTTCCTACCGGGCCTTTAACCAATATAGCGCTTACCCTGTTGAAGGAGCCATGCATAAAAGCCAATATTGAAAGAATTGTGCTCATGGGCGGAGCAATCTATGATTCCAATATAACGCCTGCTGCAGAGTTTAATATCTATGTGGATCCTGAAGCTGCAAAAATCGTTTTTACATCCGGAATACCGATCACTATGGTAGGCCTTGATGTTACCAATAAAGCGCTGCTGTCATTTGATGACATTGAAGAGCTGGATAATTTACATGGAAAGGTATCGAGTATTGTTGCCCCTCTTTTAAAGTTCTTTGCCCGGGCCAATAAAGATGTATTCGGATTTAACGGCGCACCCCTCCATGATGCCCTGGCAGTTTCCTATGTGATCAAACCGGACATACTCAAAACAGAGAAGCTCTTTGTTGCTGTTGAAACAGAAGGCTCATTAACCCGGGGGCAGACGGTAGCAGATATCCATAAAATTACAGGAAACACTCCCAATGTCGATGTTGCTCTTGAGGTTAATGTAGAAGCCTTTAAGACAATTATTAAACACGCCATAGAGAAACTGGACCGGGAATGATTATTAAAAATACTACCATACTCTCAATCTACGATCTCTCCATAAGAAGAAACATGGATGTGTTGATCGAGGGTAACAGAATCAAACAGATTGGGAAGAATCTAGCTGAGTCGGGAGAGCTTATCGAAGGAAAAGACCACTATCTTATCCCCGGCATGGTCAATACCCATGCCCATACCGCTATGACCCTTTTGCGCGGCGCAGCGGAAGATGCCAATATCGATGACTGGTTTAATAAACATATTTGGGTCTATGAACAGAACTTAAGTCCGGATGACGTCTATATCGGCACACTACTAGGAGCGGCTGAAATGCTGCTTTCAGGGGTTACATTTGTAGCAGATCACTATTTTTACATGGATAAGGCTCATCAGGCTTACAAGGAGAGTGGGATGCGGGCGGATTTAGCCTGGGCCGTTTTCGGCGCGGGCCCGGGCTGGGAGGAGCAGTATGATGAAGCCTTGCGCTTCAGCAAGGAATATCGAAATAAGGAACCTCGCATTACCGTTTCCCTGGGCCCGCATTCCCCGTACATAAGTCCGGATAGTTTTTTAGAAAAGGTAGTTGAAAAGTCAGAAGAGTTAAATCTTAAGATGCACATACACGTCTCCGAAGAAAAAGGGCAGCTTGATAGGAGTTTGAGAGAGAAGAATAGGACCCCTGTAGAGGTGCTGAAAGATACCGGTGTGTTGAAACAAGGAACTATCCTGGCCCATGCTTATTACGCCACAGACAAAGATCTGGTACTCATCAAGGAGAGCGGAGCCGGGGTCGCACACTGTGCCAAAACCTATATGAAGTTCGGAGACGTGCATAATTTCCTTCCCAGAGCCCTTAAAGCCGGAATTCCTTTGGGATTGGGTACGGACGGGGCCTGCTCAAACAACAGCATGAGCATATTCGAGGTTGCAAGAGATGCAGCGCTTATGGCCAAGTGTTCTGTGAAAGAACCAGAAATAGCTACGATCTCAGAAATTCTTCCCCTACTTTCAGGTGGAGGCGAAGTTTTGGGCATAAAGGGCTACGGAATCATAGAAGAAGGCGCACTTGCCGACCTTGTACTGATTGATCCCCGTACTCCAAACATGGTTCCGGATAACAATGTCTTTGCCAACCTGCTCTACTCGCTCGGCGAAAAGAATATCGATACAGTTATTGTGGATGGCAAGGTAATTGTGAGCAAAGGTAAGTTAATCAATTTAGACCTTAAAGAATTGTACAGACAGGCTAATGCATCAGTTTCACGAATAATCAAGCAGTCATCAAACATCCCCATGCAAAAATATTAAAAAATTTCTAGATAGGGTTTTTATCCTTTCCTTGACTTAACAGGACTTCTGGATTATCATTTTTTATAATAGTGTTAAGAAAAACTAAATGAATTCCAGGGGAAAATTATGGTAAGTAGAGGTGTTTCAATAAAAACAAAGATTACAATCACTTTAGTTCTGCTTCCCTTGATATCTCTCCTTGTTGTCGGGGCAATCGCACTTATTCAAAACCGTGATTCATTAGCGAATCAGGCAGAAGTGAACCTTGAGAGAATTATACTCGAAAAAACAAAGGGATATAACTATATCTTTGAAAGAATACAGCAGGAGGCAGAAGCAGCGGCTAAGTATGCGGAGATGATCTACCGCGTTGATGCGCCAACAGTAGACTTGCATAGAAGAATTTTAATGCCGTGGACCGGAGAAGGATACGGCAGCGAAGAAATCAGAGCCGCTCTTTATAAGGAGAACCTGCGCCTGCAGAGATCAGGTCAGATGCTTGAAGCGATCGTATCCAACAACCCTTATCTGACACTCGGATACCTGGGAACAGAAACCGGAATGACTGTGTTTGATAATGAGGATGTGGTAGACGTAATAGAGAAACTTGAAGCATTTGATGTAAGGACACGGCCCTGGTATATACAGGCTAAAGAGGCAAAGAGAACCATCTGGACTGAACCATATGTAGATGCTAACACTAAAAAACTGACTGTTACTTCAGCCACACCTGTGTACCCGATGTACGGCGCCTCTGAATCAATAGTGGGTGTGGTAGGATTCGATGTGCTGCTCGAGACATTGCAAAATGACATCCTCGGCATGGATATTGGCTATGATAACTATGCCTTTATGATTAATAGCGAGGGCATGGTATTGATTAGACCGGGAATGGAGAAAGGTGATGTAAGATGGGATGAAACATATAAAACAGATAATTTACTGCAAACCGATAATACAGCCTTTAATCACATCATTGCCAAAATGATCTCGGGAACGGAGAGTATTGACAGCTATAAAACAGCCGATGGGGATGAAAATTATTTAGCCTACGCTTTTATCCCTAATATCAGATCGAGCGTGGGTATCGTGGTGCCCCGAAGTGAGATCGTGCAGCCTGTAGAGGAAAGCGGGAAACTCGTTATTGTTGCCTTAGCTTTGACCATCATCATCGCACTTGGTATGGGGCTCATACTCAGCAATCAGGTTACGCGCCCTATAGAAGAGATCACCCTAATCGCGGATAAAGTGAGCAGGGGCCTGACGGAAGTGGAGGAGATTCCCATAAAGAGGAGAGATGAAATAGGTGCTTTAGCCAATTCATTTAACAGGATGATCTCCAATTTAACGATCGTAATGAAAGAGTTAGAAGAGAAGAATATAGATTTGACAGAATCAAAAAAACAGAATAATATAGTTTCTGATTTATGATATCGGTATTTGGTCCCAAACTCTTTGTCGAAGTATTTCTGGTTGTCTATTTTCTCTCTGTTTTAAAACTCAAGAAAATAAGCTCCATCTATTTATTTGGGTATATAATCGCTATTCTTGCTTGTAGAGATATTCTTTACCATTTTATTAATAATGACACCATAATATCATTATCACATCTTGTAGTTATATCGATCTATTTAATCTGGCTTCGAACCTACACCGGGAAGAGAAAGATAGATCAATTCTATTTTATCGCTAATGGCCTCTTCATTTTGCTCATTATCGTAAATACAATTTATAAGTTTGTTCCTATTACCCAGTTCCATGTCAATCTCTGGCTCATTGCAGATATTATTTATCTATTTATATTTTTGGGTTTAGTTTCTGAATATAATACTGAAAATGCAGAAATTATTCTTCAAACAAGATTCATTATTATTGCCGTGCTCCTGCTTTTTAATCTTATTACACTTCTCTTTGGATACAGCGGCCCAATTATTCAAAATATACTTTTTCCATTATTTTATTTTCTTCATACCTATATACTATATAGATATAACAATCAATTTACTGAGGAGGGAAAACGAACAAGCAGTTTTTACTCAACTAGCTTAGAATCCATGTTTGAGTTTATGAAAAACCTGGGGCAGGCTATTATGGCTAAGATTGACCTGCCAAAGGTCATGGATATTATTGTGACATCCGCAGTCAAGAACATAGGCGCCGATGCCGGCGCCATATTAATTGTGGATGAGTTTGAGGACATACTCACCGTAAGAGCAACTTGCGGTATATACCCGCCACCCTATCCTGTTCCGGATATAGCAGGAGTGAAAACCAGCAGCTTAAAGAGCTATTTTAGTAAAACCCCGATAAAAATAGGAGAGACAATATTAGGGGAAGCTGTAAAAAATGGTGAGCCAATATTGGTAAGAAATGCAATTCAGGATGAGAGGATGAAATATAACACATCCAATGATATTTTTTTTGTGAGTTCCGTAATTGCAATTCCCCTGATTGTTTCAAACCGGGTAATAGGTGTTCTTTCAACATTGAAGCGTGTGGAAAATCAGTTTTTCGATGATAGTGATTTCAGCCGTCTTAAGACTTTTGCAGATTATGCCTCTATGACTATTGAAAACATTTTTACATATCTGGAAGTACTCGAGAAGCGAGACATGGATAGAGAGGTAAGCATTGCAGCGGAAATCCAAAAAAAGCTTCTGCCGGGCAAGTTACCCAAACTTGAAAGTGCCTCCCTGGCCGTATTAACACGTCCGGCAAGAGGTGTCAGCGGCGATTATTATGATATTATAAGACTGAACAGAGATAAAATAGCTATTGTTATCTGTGACGTAGCCGGTAAGGGTGTTCCCGCCGCTTTAGTAATGGTAATGATTCGTTCAATCCTTCATCTGATTGTTTCATCAGACAAAGAAGCTTCAAAAATATTGACCTGGATCAACAGGGGCATTACCGGTAGAATAGAGATCGACCATTTTGCAACAATAGGTTTTTTGGTATTCAACCAAAGAAACAGGGAAGTAGTTTATTCTAATGCCGCCCATTACCCGTTACTGGTTTACAGAAGTCAAACGGGAAAACTTGCACAGGTCGATACGGAAGGCTTACCGATCGGGATTGAAAGAACTGCCAGGTATGGACAAAAAAGATTTAATTTGCATAAGGGAGATATAGTTATTCTTTATACAGACGGTATTATAGAGGCAATGAACTCAGATGGCCGGCAATACAGCTTGAGCTCTCTAATCAATGTAATTAAAAAAAACTCAAGCCTTCCTTCAAAAGAATTAGTAGAGAAAATTCGTTTAGACTTACAGGGGTTTGTTGGAAATACCAGGCAGCATGACGATCAAACTCTGTTAATGATGAAAGCAAATTAGGGAAAGGAGTTAATATTCTTAAAAAATGGAAATCAAGCTTAGACGTAATTCGTCTATTTATATAATTGATATATCGGGTGAGATGGATCTTTACAACTCTTTTGAATTGAAGAATATCGTATTGAAAATGATGCAAAAGAATATAAAAAACTACATAATCAACCTTGAGAATGTGGAATATATCGACTCAAGCGGCATTGGCGCCCTGATCTATGTTCATTCTGCTCTTAAAAAGAAAAATATGAATTTGAGAATTGTTAATGTTCATGGTTCTGTAAAAAGAGTGATTGAACTCACCAAGCTTATAAAATATTTTAACATTGTAAACAGCCTTAGAGAAGCTATAAATCAAATAAAGCAACTACTTTTAAGGGAGATTGTTTAATGTCTTTAGCAAAACAGCTTAGTGTTGATGAGAACAGCAAACTATTCAATAGAAATGGTATGTTTCACAAGATTTTCCCCAGTGATTTCAGACAGATAAGATATTTTACTGTTCTGATTATACAGAAGGCGCCTGCGGGAATTAAAGAAATAAACCTTTTAGAGCAGCAAATAAGCGAGTTAATTAAAAATGCAATAAAGCATGGAAACAAAAAGGACCCTAAGAAAAATATAGATGCCTGGTTTTCTTTCAGCAACACGCATGCGCACCTGATTATTCAAGATAAGGGAAAAGGATTTACCAGGCTGGAAGAATGGAATGAATTCAATAAAAAGCGAACGGAGTGCTTTTTAACCCAGAATTTCGAAGAAATGGAAAAATACGTGTCCTTCTTAACGGAAGACAGCGATGAGATGGACAGCGGGAATGCCTTGTTTGCCGCATCGGAATACTGGGATGGCGGAATAGTTTATAATAATAAAAAAAACTGTGTCGCAGTATTAAAGAACTTCCCCAAAAAAAGATTCGGCATAAAAATCAGTTGAAAACATATACGTAGTCGGACTAAAAAGCCAAAACATTGTATTTTTTTTTATAATTTATACCCTGTCAATGTAAAGATAGAAACCTTCTTCGAAAGCTTGTCAAATAAAAGAAAAAATGATAAAATTATATATATATAAGAGAGTATGGCTAAAAGTAAAGTGAAAAGTAAGTATAATAAAATAGTAAAAAATCAAAAAAAATTAATAAATAAAGATAGTAAAATAACAGTTCTTTCACTGCTAAAGAATTTCTATGAGAAGAAAATATTTTCAGTTTTAATTAAAGATTATTATGACTCTGACCTTGATATCAGTCTAACGGCAATCGAGTCTTCGGCATCTATCGGGAATGAGGTAGCAATACCTCACCTATATCAGATCGTGGAAAGGGGTAAAACACTTCAGAAAAAAGCTGCAATAAAAGCTCTTGCCGAGATCGGGGCACCCTCATCAATCAATATGCTCATCAAGTATTTCAATTTATTCCAGGATAGTGAAATTAGTGAGGAAATTATTTTAGCTTTGAATAGAATCTCCCCTCTTAATGAAAAAGTGCAGCAGCTTAACAAGGAATTACTGATTAATCCGGATACAGAAGAACCTCTCCGGGCAAAGGCTATAGTAGGACTTATAGAATCAGATAACTTCAGCTTCTTAAAACCGATTCTGAAGATAATTTCTCCGTCTCTAAAGATGGTTGTATTTATTAAGATCCTCAGATCCGGAAGCCGGGAAGTAGAATCTTTTATAGAACACTTTAAGGATTTATCAAAAGAGTTTACTTCTTGTACCCTCGGTTATTATCTTGCTGCCTATCAGTTAAAGGTTGAGAATCCGCGGCAAGAATTTATTTTACAAAGGCTGGAGCATTCAGATAAAGGAACACTAATTTCATTTCTCCAGGCCTTCCTCCAGTTCGAATGGAAGATACCGCATCCTTTAAAGGTTTTCAGAATCTTTCTAATGGCTCCTTATATTGATTTGGAAACCGAAGCGTTGAATGGAGACCTTCTAGAAAGAATAGTTAAAGAGGAAAGAAAACACTCCACTTTTCTCTTAAACAAACTAAGCGAAATGACACACGCCCATCTAGAAACTGTTTTTTCAAAAATAAAGAAGAATTATATTTCGCTGAAAGGGATCCCAAAGAAAGAATCATTTTCTGTATTTATTTTAGCAAATCTTCTAGAAAGATATGCTACTTCAGATCTGCTGCTTGAGATCAAAAGATTCTTTAGGAAAGATCCCCTCCCAGGCCCTTCACATATTATAAGTAGAATAACAGAGCACTTAGAAAACGCCCCTGAAGAAGATAAAAACAGATTTGAGGCATGTATCCCCCTTTTTTATCTGGATGAGAAAACGGAAAAACTTAAAATCATCTCTACTCTTTCTGATATTGAACTTAACAGACCCATCCTTTTAAGGAGATTGAACAGGCTTTTAAGGATCGCCGGAGCTTTAAAGATTAAAACATCCTTAGTGAAGATCATGGAGATACTTGATTTCGCAAGAGAAGAGAGAATTTCCTTTCTTGAGGAGACCTGTATTGTTACCCTTTGCCAGGTTCTACCAACATTGCTTAATAGGGAAATAAAGCATTACTTTTATTCTACTTTCTCCATTAGCCTCTCTTCTCTCAATGGTTACATCAGAGGCGCAAGATTTATACCCCCAAAGTTTATTATAAGCCCTTTGCTTCATCTCCTGGTACTGCCCTCTTTGAATCACTACTCTAAAGTTCTAATTGTCGATACTCTGGAAAATATAAATCTGCAAGGCATTCAGGAGCTATGGCCTCTTTTGGCAAAGTCCCTGGAGATAAAAGAGATCCATAAAGAACTAAAGGAGAGAATTGGAGGTATAATCTCAAGGTACGGGGATAGTTCTCTTTTTAAGTCCCTTTTAGATCTTACATGCAATGGAGATCACTTTCTAAAGATAATTGCAATAAGGGCATTAAAAAGTATAGCAACAAGAACATCCAATATTCCTAAAGATGTTCTAACCAATCGTCTCTATATCCTTTTAGAAGATAAAAGAAAGGAAATACAGATTGAATCCCTCCTTGCCCTGCTTGCCTTAAAAGATGATTATGCGATTCAAGTTTTGAGTGACTATTTAAGCTCTGATAATGAACAGCTCGTAGCAGAGCTTCTTGGATACCTAAAAGAATCAATCTCGCATGAAGTTCTATCTCTACTATTGAAGCAGATAAAATCTGAGAGTAAGATTGTTCATATAGTTCTCCGGAAAGTTCTTGCAGAATTATCCAGGGGGGATTTCGCTACGCAAATCCAGGAAACGCTTATTGAATATTCAAAAGCAGTACCAGGAACTTCAATTGGAGAACCCCAACCCATACAGGAAGAAGAAAGTATTATTGAACATGCAAAACGTGAGTTTAAATTCAGAAGAGAAAATTCTCAAGATCTGACAGTTCTCTTTATTGACATATCAGATTATACGGAGAAGTCCTCTTCAATGGACATGTCAACCATTATTAAGCTGATAAAAAAATTCGAGGACACTACCATCCCTGTAATCAGAGACTTCAAAGGCACACTAATTAAAAAGATGGGAGATGGAATACTGGTTGTTTTTAAGCACCCTTTAAACGCTGTCCTTGCCGCACTTACAATCCAGAATAAGATTGGAGAATATAACCGGTACAGGATTGAGGATGAAAAATTTCTTGTAAGAATCGGACTTAATACAGGAGTGGTTATCAGAAAAGACAATGATATCTATGGTGATGTAGTTAATGTAGCATCAAGAATGGAAACATCAGCCAATCCCGGTGATATTCTTTTAACTCAGTCTACCCATGAAGAGATTAAAGATTATATCAAGTGCACAAGACTGGGAAATATTCAGGTAAAGGGCAAAGGTGAACCAATAACAGTCTATTCAGCAGATGAAAGTGTGATAGCTGTCAAGCACATTATCGAAACGGACAGTGAAAAGACTAAAAGCCATTCTGAAAATCCTGAAAAGTACCCTGTTGCACAACTAAAAGAATCAATATTTGAGCCCGATTATAAACTTCCAGCAAATCTCCGGAAAGGACGGAAAATACTGGAAAATTTGAAGAAGCTCTTTGTAGATATTACAAATGCACTGGAAGAAATTGCCAGGGACTATCACGATGAATATGTGTTTAAGAAATATCTTCAGGAGAAATGGAAAGAGCAAATTGATTTTTTCAAGAGAAACACCTGATTGTCAACCTGGTGACAAAAAAGAATTCATTAATATAATTAAGCGGGTCGAAATGTATTATAACAGAGAAGAATGATTACTACAAAGAAAAAACCAATCATTGACCTTCCTCTAAAAATAACTCTCACAGAAGAGGGAATAAGCTGGTTTATTAAGCATAATAAGAAGCTTAATCGCTTTCGAATGGCAAATAATATTATGGAATACGGGCTTTCTTTAAACGATTTTTATGCATTATCGCTTCAGAAAATGCTTATAATAGATTATATATCTATGATTGAGATAAAAAGGACCGAATTCTCATCAATGCGAAGAGAAATAATGGATCTCTCAAAGCTGATTACTTACAGTATTCTTTATAAAAAATTTGATGAGGACGTTTTTAAAAAATTCATTTCCTCTCACCTTATTCAAAAGTGGAATCGAATCAATCCTTCAAGTTTTATTGATGAAAACTCCAAATTCAATGAAACTATGCTTAAAAGAATAATGGCCGGTAAAGAAAAACTTATTTTAGAAATCTCACAGGAAATCATTGATCCCATCATAGATGAGATTAAAAATGATACATCTTTAACTTCAGAGGAAAAACAAATCCGGATTTTTCAAGGTAAAAAATTTCTAACAAATCTGCGCCAGATTATTTGGATTATGCTTTCAAGGTCTAAAGGCATTGAAGAATATTTCTTGATTCTTTCCGAAATAAGAAGTGTGTTAAAAAATTATCTTGAAAAAACCCAAATTGCAGAATATCTCTCATTAATGATAATGGAACTGGCGGTTAATGCCGAAAATGCACGACTTCATCAAATCGCAAAAGATATATATCATGATCCGGCAAATATAGACAGCTTAATTCTCAATAAAGAAATTCGTGATAAATTACTACTAAAAATGGAAGAACAGCGTGATTTTCTATACCTGACCTGGAAAATCATCGGAAAGAATGTTTCGATAGGGACTGAAAACAGGTTAAATATAATCCTTTTCGATAGAGAATATGATTATAGAAAATTAAAACAGGAAATAGACGATAAAAAGGGAATTGATTTAAAGGAAAAAAGCCTCTTTGATTTTTATAAAGAAATACCTGAACAGAAAATAAATACTGAATTAGGATTATACTATCTATCTTATCTCAATGAAGCCTGTGAAAAACAAAATATTCACTTTGATACTAATGTAAGTCAGATACTGCAGAATGATCTGACCGTTATTACCTTATACTTAAGATTTTAATTTATAGTATGCTGCAGAAATGAAATTCAAAGCTGTTCTATTCGATTTAGACGGCACCCTGTTGGACACAATTGACGACCTGGCCGATTCTATGAACAGGGTCTTGATCCGACATGGATTCCAGACCCATGGGGTGGAAGCCTACAAATACTTTGTTGGGAATGGAATGGAAAACATGGTTAAAAGCGCTCTGCCTGAAGACAGGCGGGATCAGGGTACGGTTACTCAATGCGGAGCCGAGATGGAGGAAGAGTATTTCGCACACTGGGCGGATAAAACTAAAGTCTATGATGGAGTGCCGGCTCTTTTAAACGGTCTAAGCGCGCGGAAAATCAAAATGGCCATTCTTTCCAATAAGCCCAATAACATAGCCAGGATTATGGTAGACAGGTTTCTTAAAGAATGGAGCTTTAACATAGTATTCGGAGCGAGGGATTCACATCCCAGAAAGCCTGACCCAACAGCGGCAAGAGAGATGTGTAAAATCTTAGAGCTATCTCCCGAGCAGGTACTATATGCAGGAGACACAGATACAGATATGGTCACAGCCCGGAGGGCCAATATGTTTGCGGTTGGAGTGCTCTGGGGTTTCAGAACTAAGGATGAACTGATAAACAGTGGAGCACAGAAAATCGCAGAACAGCCCACGGAGCTGCTTAAGTTTTTTAATAGATCTTAAAGCAGATCCTCCCAGCCAATACCCTCGCCTGCAGGGATTGTTCTCCGGGCAATTTTTCCCGTTATGACTTTTAAATATTCGGGTCCCAGACCCGGATGAAGATTTTTTTCACTGCGTATAATACATACCCTGTCGGGACTGATTATTTCCCCGGCTTTAATTCTCGATTCAGCATGAAGAGATCGATTGGTGCTTGCATAAAAAGATTTTTCCGAGGGCGCTAATCTCTTTACACCGTCTCCCAAAATACGTTTTGTTCTCTCCCGGCCAAATTCTTTTTCACACCACTTAAGGCCGCTGGACGAATCCATCTGCTCTACTCTTCTGATTCCCTTCACCATACTGGTGAAAGAATGAGGGTCAAGCGCGATAGGATCGTCCAACCCGGGGCCTCCGGAGGAAAGGGTAATGTGTTTTTCAACCAGGCACGCTCCCATCAGAGCCGAAAGGGCCGGAACCATTATAGAATCCCTGGAATGATCTGATACACCCACAGGTCTGCCAAAGATCGCCTTAAGATTGGGTATAAGTTTGAGATTATACTCTTCAGCCGGGGCCGGGTAGGATGTAACACAGTGCAGGAGAATGCTCCTCTCACGCGTAATGTTCAAAGCCCTCTCAATATCCCCCAGGGTTGAAACACCTGTTGAGAGGATTACAGGCACATCGTAGCCTGAAACCTCCTCTAAAAGGGGGTAATGGTTAAGCTCAGGAGAAGCTATTTTGATAGCCTGAATATTGAGGGAATGTAGAAGCCTGGCGCTCTCTATTCCGAAGGCAGAGCAGAGAAAGACCGGGCCCTGCTTTTCGGTGTACTCTTTTATCTGAGCGTAGAACTCATACCCCCTCTCAAGCTCTTTGAATCTGCGGTATATGGGAATCCTCCCGCCGGGTAGTTCAATATCCCCTGTCAGGGGATGCACAATTTCATCCGCAATGATAACCTGGAACTTAACTCCATCCGCACCCGCCCTCACAGCAGCATCGATCAACCTGAAAGCTCTGTTTAAATCGCCGTTATGAGAGCTGCCGGCTTCGGCCATAATAAAGATGGGAGCTCCGGCGCCGATCCTTCTATGCCCTAATGAGATTTCCATTACCGTTAGAAATCCCTCGCCATGCATGCCGCTTTAACTATCACATGTATTCCTTTCTATACTCTTCAATCATTCTGAATTTTAACTCTTTTAAGGTTTTAGAAAGAGAAACCTTGTACACATGGGGATTAATAATTCTCTTAAATGTGTCATCAAGGTGCTTAAGATTATTCTTCATATTCTTCTGGATAGATTTCAAATCCGGCAAATCGCATACAATTTTTCCGCTCTTCATCTTCAGGCTGAGCAGAGGATCGATACGATCATAGTGTTGAATATCAAAAAAGCGGTAAGGGTACATGGGATGGTAAAAACGATAAGGCTCACCCGGTTTTATTTCTTCATTATCCAAAGCCAAAAGATCTGCTACGGGAGATCCATTATTATTACAAAAGCGATACACCTGTTTTATACCAGGATTGGTTACCTTCTCCGGATTATTTGATACTTTAATGACAGGAACAAACCGGCCATTCACTTCCTTAGCCTTCAATTTATAAACACCGGCTAAGGATGGATCACCTTTGGCAGTAACTAAATTGGTTCCTACACCCCAAAGATCGATCGGCGCTCCCTGGGTTACCAACTGATGAATAATACACTCATCCAGTTCATTGGAAGCGGAGATTTTTGCCTTTTCCAATCCCTCCTCATCGAAACGCTTTCTCACCTTTTTACTTAAATATTCTAAATCACCGCTGTCCAACCTTATACCGAAATTACCGTATCCCTTCTTTTGAAGCTCTTTTCCTACTCGTATGGCATTTTCCAGACCACTGCTCAAAGTGTCATAGGTATCGATTAGAAGAATGCACCCATCAGGGTAGATTTCCGCATATTTCTCAAATGCCTCAAGCTCACTTCCAAAAGCCATGATCCAGGAATGGGCCATGGTTCCCTTTACCGGAATGTCATAAAGCTTTCCAGCCAGAGTGTTTGAGGTACCGGCTACGCCTCCTATATAGGCTGCTCGTGCAGCAGCAATGGCCCCGTTAACGCCGTGAGCCCTGCGCAGTCCGAACTCCAGTATTACACCCTCACCGGAAGCCAGATAGACCCTGGCGGCTTTGGTTGCAATTAGGGTTTGAAAATTAATTGTATTTAATAAAAAACTCTCAATAAGCTGGGCTTGAATGAGGGGAGCCTGAACCCTGATAAGGGGTTCATTTGGAAAAACAAGAGCACCCTCATCCATGGCATAAATATCACCGCTAAATCGAAATGAAGACAGATAATCAAGAAAATCCGTTTGAAATATTTTTTGTTTAGAAAGAAAATCGATATCGTCTTCTCTGAACTTAAGGCCAACCAGACCCTTGAGTAAATCTTCCAACCCGGCAAAAACAGAAAATCCACCGCCAAAGGGGGATTTGCGGAAAAACATTTCGAACACTACCCGGGGATTGTGCCGGTACTTAAAATAGCCCTGCATCATGGTCAGTTCATAGAAATCGGTAAGAAGAGCAATATCCCCTTGCATCAGGCAGGGTTTATCCGCGTGGTTAGATCTCTCCATCAGTCACTGTCCCAGGTAGAGTTAAGCTCATTTGATTGTATGACCTTTACCCCGGCTGCTTTCATTTCATCCAGCCGCTTGCAAAGACTTCCTTCAGGTGCATCTATTCCCCTGGCTGCATCCTCAACAAGATACACTGTAAAACCTAACCTAACAGCATCCATGGCCGAATAAAATACACAAAAATCCGTAGCCAGGCCTGTGAGAAACAGATGCTCAAATTTAAGCCCTTTGAGATAGTATTCTAAGCCTGTAGATGTCTTGCGGTCATTTTCATAAAATACTGAATAGGAGTCAAGATTCCGGTTTCTTCCCTTGCGGACTATGAGATCAATCCCACTGTTATCAAGATCGGGGTGAAAATCTGCGCCCGAAGTTCCTGCCACACAGTGATCAGGCCAGAGAACCTGCCTGCCTCCTAATCCGGGGAGTTCTATGGAGTCAAAAGGTTCTTTACTTGAATGGTTTGAAGCGAAAGAGATATGCTCTTTAGGATGCCAATCCTGGGTGGCTACAACCTTACAGAAGCACGGCATGATTCTGTTTACAATCTCTACAATCCTGTCCCCCTCTTTGACTTCAAGACTCCCACCGGGGCAGAAATCATTTTGAACATCTATAACTAAAAGGATGCCTTTGGTTTTTCTTCTTAGATCAAGCATGGCAATACCTCGCAAATATATTACTAATGTTTATCCCTTAATTAAACCATATTTAATTTTCAGGCGTAAGATCCTTCTGACCCCTGCATCAATTTCTTCTGTAGTAATCTCTCCAGCCTTATATAAATCCATAATCTCATTCTTTAGTTTCAGTATATCGGAGTTTCCCAGTACAATAAAAATATCCACTCCGGCCTTGATGCCTAATTTAAAGATCTCATGTTTAGTAAAATTCTTGCTCAAAGCCAGCATTTCAATATCATCAGAAATGATTACACCCTCAAATCCCATTTTTGCACGCAGTAAGTCTTTTATAATACGCGAGGAGAGAGTAGCCGGTAATTCCGGATCAAGCTGGGGATAGAGGATATGTGCCGTCATTATGGCATCTATCCCATAGTCGATAGCCATCTGGAAGGGTACAAGATCCTTGTCCTTTAGTATTGCTTCATCCACATTCACCACGGGAAGATTAAAATGAGAATCCACTGTGGTTCTACCGTGTCCCGGAAAATGTTTAACCACCGATGCAATGCCCGCCCGATGTGCCCCATGAATGTAATATATACCCTGCTCACCGACCTGCCAGGCATCCGGGCCCATGGAGCGGTCCCCAATAATCGAATCATCCGGTACTGCATAGAGATCAAGCACAGGAGCAAAATTGACATTGCAGCCCAGTTGCCGGACCTCTTTGCCCGTGATAAAGGCTAATGCTTCTACAAATAAGGGATCCTTAAATTCCTTCCAGTAGAACGGAGAGGAAAAGCGGGTTGTCCTCTCTAATGCCAGACGGTTTACTCTGCCTCCCTCCTGATCGATGCCGATCAGCAGTCCAATCGGCGGGGAATTGTTTAATGCGCAACTCTGCAGATCGGAGGTCAGCTTCTTTACCTGTTCTTCAGTAGCTATATTTCGGCTGGAAAGAATAATTCCGCCTACATACCCTTCCCGAATCAGCTTTTTTGATCTGTCCGTAATTTTTGTACCGGGAACCCAGCTTATAAATCTCTGGCCTATTTTCTGATTGAGGGACAATTGATCCAGAATACATTCTAAAGAGTCTTCAGAAACAGGAGGAAATTCCTTTTCGCCGGGAAAAGTTACGGCGACTGCCCTGGGAATATGCGTCTTTAAAGAATAATCAGGCCTCTGCTCCTCTCTCTCTAAAGAGACTGTGCTCTCCCATGCCCCTTCAACAGGACTCGTTTGACAGGAGGTAAATAATATAATAAGTACAACAGCAAAACTTAACCGGTGCATTGATGTGCCTGAAAGGAAATGGAGGATAGGGGACTTGAACCCCTGGCCTATAGATTGCGAACCTATCGCTCTACCACCTGAGCTAATCCCCCAACCCGGATCCGCATGCTCTTAATAATAAACGCATTTCTTTCTCTTCGCAACTGCTATAGCCGGACTTTAAACCTCCACCACCATCCCTTCACGGGCGATTGAAATTTCCATATCCGTCTTTCCAGCCACCGATTCTCTTATTTTTTTTTCAATAAACTCCAACTCCCGGTCGGTGCGCAGAGGATCGTGATGGAATAGAAGCAGCTTCTTTACCCCGGCCTTATACGCGGTCTTTACCGCTTGCTCAAAGGATGTATGGCCCCATCCCAGCCTGGAAGATATATATTCTTTGTGTGTATACTGGGAATCATGAACCAGGATGTCCGCACCTTTTACAAACCTCAAAACCTTATCATTTTCTTCTTTTGCAGCCTTTTCTCCTTCCCGAAACACTTCTTCATCGTAGTTGGGCGAATCCGGGCTGACATCAAATACATTACGAAAAGGTTCTGTATCGTAGGCTGTGCACAGTACCTTTCCCTTGTATTCGAAACGGTAGCCTAAGACTAAAATCGGGTGATTGAGATATTTGGTAGTCAGCCATATCCCATCGCCCAAATCCCGGGATCCTTCCTTTATATTGAAATATTCAATTTTTGATGACAGCTCACTCATGCTTACAGGAAAATAGCGGTATGTAAGCTGTCCCCCAACGATCTTATCCAGAGTATCATCCTCGTAAGTAACAGGACCAAAAACTCTTAATTCCGTATTGGGAATAAAAATGGGAGTGAAAAAGGGGAAACCCATAATATGATCCCAGTGAGTATGGGTAATAAAAATCTCAGTTTTGATAGGCCCTTTAGGCAGGTCATTCTCGATCATATAGCCGGCCAGCTCCCGTATGCCTGTGCCGGCATCAATGATTATCAATCGGTCTTCAGCTCCGAATCTTATTTCAAGGCAGGAAGTATTTCCGCCAAACTTGACCGTATCAGGACCGGGACAGGGAATAGATCCTCTCACGCCCCAGAATTTTAAACGAATAGCCAATACTCTTAGCACCTTTCGTCTGCGTCAACTAACTATTTTTAGAAAGACCTGCGCTTTTTCAAGCTCGGCATTTACAGTATCTTCTATCCCCTCTAAATACTCCCACTCAACTCCGAGTTCTTTAAATACCTCATCGGGCAGTCTTTCCGGGTAGCGATCCCCTGAAAAACCCAACTCATAAGTATTACTGAACAGATTGGCAAGGGCCACGGTTAAAAGCAGCTCCCTGTAGCTGCCTGTATAATCATTGATATTATGATGATAATACACCACATCGATCAGATTGTCACCTAAGCTCCAATTCTCAATGATCAATTTCCCAACCTCGGCGTGATTAACCATCATCATTTTTTCCTCTGAAATATACAGAGGAGTATGTTCACGATCTGTATGAGATATTGCAGTTACATATTCTTTGGCAAGTTTATTGTTTAAGGGAATCTTTCCAATATCATGAAGAAGTCCGGCAATAAAGTACTCTTCATGTAATTTAGGATCTATCTTCCTCCTTGCGGCTAACAGTTTGGCTGTCACACCAACACTAATTGAATGCCGCCAGTAACCGTCCATATTTAAGGCCTGAAAATCCTTGGCCTTCCCAAAAGTGCCTAAAACAGCCGTGCTTAAGGCCAGGTTCTTAACCGTGTTAATACCCAGCATAATAACAGCCCGGACGAGTGAGGTAATTTGGTTAGGAAGAGAGTAATAGGCAGAATTGATTAAGCGCATAACTTTTCCCATGAGTACAGGATCAAGACTGATTACATGGTTTAAATCAACAGGAGAGGTTTGCGGATCATTGCATATCTCAAGAATCTTGGACACTGTTGCAGGGAGGGGCGGCATTTTGCTTACATAGGCCTTAATGACATTCAGTATCTGATCTCTTTCCATGTAAAAAGCCTACCTCCTGATCTTTTTAAGTATATTGTCTATCTTTGACTGCATTATATTCCCTAGATTAATGTCTGGATGAAAAGAGGCGAGGCTTTTTATATAAGCAAAAGTATCGGCAATTTTGCTGGGTGTAATTGAGTTTTTAAACTCTAAAGCAGGATAGCGGGACTCAATATGTTTCTTAATTCCCTCTTTTCCTTGAAGTTTATTCTTCAAGTATTCCATCTTAAGACGGGAGTCACTCTGAAGAAAGCTGTCCTTTTCCTGCTCAGGTAAGAAATCAGTCAGTCCTTCCAGATAATTAAAGAGTTTAGCCGGATTTTTATCATCAGGGGATGATGACGATATCTTGTCCGAAGCTTTAGCTTGAGGCTCTGTATAAGACGATTCCTTAGAGGATTCCACATCGCCCTGAGCAGCGAAATCATCCCCCTCAAGAAAGTCTTCAGGCAGATCTTCAAGTGTAACTTCAGGGCCGGTTTCAGCACTCCCGGCTTCGGGTTCTTCCTCTTCAACAGCTTCAAGTTCGGGCAGACTTTGATCCTGAACGCCAGGGGGGGCCTCCTCAGACTGCACATGGGCCTCCTCTTCTCCGGTTAGTTGAGGCCAGCCTTCTGGCTCCGGAACATCCTTAACGTACCTGGGGAGTCCCCCGGGTTCAGACTTCTGATCAGAAGGCGGAATTGGCACAGGAAAGGGGATAACAGACGGCACCGGGGCTGGGGAGGGTGCAGGATATGCTACCTGTGGAATGGGAACCGGGATAAACTGATTCTTAAGCCTCATTCTTCTGGATATATCCTTAAGCTCTTCCGATAACTCTGAAATCATCTCCTGTTGTGCTTTCACGGATTCCTTGAGGGAACCGGCAATTATGGATTCTCCCTCTCCAGTCAGACCCTCTCCGGGTTGTAAGGCACGGCCTTCAGCAGCTCCTTCAGCAGATTCCCGTCCGGCGCCTTGCGACTGGGGAAGTCCTGTTTCAGCCCCAGCAGGGACTGCCTGCGGTGTGCGGCCCTCTTCACCCTGCCCCGCCTTCCCCTGGGGCCGGGGTTGAGATTTAGCCTGAGATCCTGCGCCCTCCTGAAGGGACGGCGGCAGTTGAAACCCCCGCCAGTCGGGATTTTCTTCGTAAAGGTCCTGGCCGCTGAGCAGATTTATAAGTGAAGGAGGTCTTTCATCTTTAATCTCAATAATCTTCTCCTCAGGCTCTGTAATTATCTCCTCCATCTCCTGGAGATTGAGTTCTTCCTCTTCTTCCTCAATAGATAAAACAGGCTCCTTACCTCCTATATTGATTATGGGTACGGAATCCTCCGCCAGCTTCTGAATATCATCCATAATCAGAGAATCAACGTCCAATTCATCATGCTCATCTTTGGATGTGTCAAAATCATGGTCGGCCTGTCCCAATTCTTTCAATCTGGCCAAATTTCTCCGCCACTCATCTCTATGGCCCGGTTCATATTCAGATACAGTTTCTTCATACATATCGAGGGTGTCCCTTAATTTATCAAGATCTTTAATATTAGAGCTGGTGCCCTCCAGGGTCATTACCTTTTCTAAAGCGGCGATAGCCTTCTCAGGTTCACCCATCTTACGGTAGACTTTTGCCAGATACTCATGAGCTTCCCTGCTGTCCGGATTATCTTCTAAAATATCTTTGAACACCTGTGAAGCGTGCTTGTTCAAAGACTGAAGCTGGTATATTTTCCCAAGGAGCAATCGTGCCTGTTCGTCCTCAGGCTTCTCCTCTAAATACAGTTTTACCTCTCTCTCTGCTGTTTTATAATCCCCCTTATCCCTGGCGACCATAGCCATATCCAGATGATACTCCTTACTGGCAGGATCTAAAGCAATAAGAGTTTTATAGCATTCTTCCGCCTCAGCCTGTTTTCCCGTTTTCTGGTAAACAGCCGCCAGCGCCCTTAGGCTTTTTCTATGGTTGGGATCGGCCTCCAGGACGGTTTTAAATTGACTGGCAGCTTCTTCAAATCTTTCCAGAAAGAGGTATGCGCTTGCCAGTTTGAAATGCGCATCAAGATTTTCAGGATTAAGTTCAATGAGTTTTTCATACTCTTCTAAGGCTTCGGAATACTGGCCCTCCTCTTCGAATACTGAACCAAGATTGGAAACTGCTTTAAAATAGCTCGGATCTATCTTTAAAGCATCGCGGTAATAATGAACTGCTTCTTCGTTTCTGCCTAACTTGCCGTATACCACTCCAAGGTTGTTACGAGCTTGAAGATTATCTGTGTCTATTTTTAAGATTTCTTCAAAGACCTTTACGGCTTCGTTCCGCTTTCCCTGTTTTTGCAGAACAACGCCGAGGTTGTTCAGTGCTTCAACCCAACCAAGCTGCACCTTAAGGGCCTGTTCGAGCTCCTTCTGAGCCTCATTTAGTTTTCCGGTTTTTTCCAGAACAACTCCCAGATTATAGTGAATCTTCGGTTGATTATAGTCTATCTCAAGGCCTTTTCTGTATGCGTCTATGGCTTCATCATATCTTCCCAATTGTTCATAGATCGTTCCCAGATTATTATAAGTAGGCACAAATTCCGGATCAATCTCCTGTGCTTTTACAAACTCCTCGATGGCTAAAGAGGAATTCTTTCGCAGTTTATACACATTTCCAAGATTATAATGAATATCAGCCCGATCCGGGGTGAAGTTCAAGGCCTTCTTAAAAGCGGATACCGCTTCTTCGAAGCGCTCAATACTCTTTAATGTTACGCCAAGATTATTATAAGCTTCAGCATAATCTTCTTTGAGATCTATTGCCTTATTAAACTGCTTAATGGACTTTATATAATTTCCGAGTTTCTGATAAACACTGCCCAAGAAATTATAGACTAAGGCTAAATCGGGTTTTTCCCCTATGATTTTTTCCAGCAGCTTTTCCGCCAGGGCATAATCCCCTATCTGGAAAGCCGTTTTAGCCCTTGTTAATGATTCTTTAATGGTCATTGATTTCATCTAAACAACCCGGAAGGCCTTGAACTGATCTCTTCTGAGAATATACTCCTATGAGGAGGTTCTGTTGAATCATAAGCCACTATGGCAAAATAGTAAAGCTTTCCATTCTCAAGCCCTGTAATTGGAATACTGGTCTTGTTTCCCACATCAATGGGTGAATCACCCTGTTCACTGCCTTTACCATGATAATTTCCCGGCTTAGGCCCGTAATAGACTAAATAACCACGAATATCATCTTCATTCACTTTTTTCCAGTAGAGCCGTACCTCTCCATCGCCAGGCGAAGCATGAACAGCCGCCGGAGGTGAAGGAGGCAGGTCCGGCTCATAAATAATGCGCATCTCTGACAGTATGGGTGACGAGTTCTGTAAACCGCCCGGAAAAAGTTCAAACATCACCTGCAGGAATCTTCCCTTAACCCCTTCAAAATTTCTGCCCGGTACAAACTGATTCCAGGGCGAAGTTAGTTCATTTCTCAACTCCAGCTTGTCGCTGACTCTATAGAAAAAATACACTTCCGTATCAGCCGGCTTACTGAAAACAGATTCAATGCGTTTCACTTTAGTCCCTGTATATCCTAGATCAAAAACTCTACTTATTGCAACTCCTGTTTTACCGCTATAGCGTGTAAGTATCGGATTCTCTTCAAATCCCTTTGAAATCCTGAACTCATCCATAAAACCTGTAAAATTCTCTCCGATATCAAAAGAACCGAGACTGGCAGCTCCTACATGTGGAATGTATAATGAATCTCCTTCTCTTCCTGATTCCGTTATATAAGTTACAGCTTCAGGAATACCATCTACCAGGTATTCTAATTGCCCGCTTTCGCTCTCGTATCTAATCAGATGATGATGCCAGGTTTTTGGAATGAGCGGAGTTATTCCTTTAAGGGTAATAAATGTCTTCCCCCCCTCACCTGACACAAAGAAATTTTGAAACCTCCAGATAACTTTACGTCCCTTTATGCTTGAAGAGATCTTCTGTGGGATAATAACCCCTCCCTGCCAGCGTGATCCCAACCAGGAAAAAATTACTTCCCCATCATTTAAAAGCGTGGGATACAGCCAGAACTCTATACTGAAGTCCTCCCACCAGCTTCCCGGGGCAAACATCGCACCCTTGGCCGGATAAAGGCTGATACCGCCTTTTGTGCTGGAAAAACCCCCGCTTGCCTCACCCAGTGTGTTGAAGCGCTCGGATAAGAGGATATCATCCTTAAGCAGCCGGTAATATCCGGATGCATCTCGAAGGGGTTTACTATTAAAATGCAGTAGCAGATCCGTATTAGAATCGATACGGTACTCACCCTCCTTTAAGCAGTAATCTTTGAAGCCCCATTTGCCCTGCTTTAGTACCAGATTATTCACTTTTATAAAATCCTGCCACCCGTCATCCCGGCCTAAGACAATCTGTTCATCCAGTCCATATATTCCATGAGACAAACCGAGCAGGAGAGTGATTATTGAAATGGCAAAATGAGTTCCATTTTTCATTATTCTTCTATAAATTATAATCGGTAGCCTGGTAAATCAACATGAACTCTACAGAAATTAATATAAATATAGAAAAGCTAAAAAATCTGGCTCAAAGACTACCGGACAACCCTGGAGTTTACCTTATGAAAAATGGAGCCGGGAGAATTATCTACATCGGCAAGGCTAAGAGTCTGAAAAAGAGGGTAAGATCATACTTTACAGGCCTTAAGGATATAAAAACACGCCATTTAAGGGATAAAATTGCCGATATTGAAACATTTATAACCCAGAATGAAGTAGAAGCCCTGCTTTTAGAAAATAATCTTATCAAACGCTGGAAGCCCAGGTATAACATTAATCTGAAAGATGGAAAAACCTACCCTGTGATCAAACTTACATGCGAGGAGTATCCCCGTGTTTACCGCACCCGAAGGATTGTCTTCGACGGTTCAAAATACTACGGCCCTTTCGCTAAAGCCAATCAGATCGACCTGTATCTTAACATAATCGACAGAACATTTCCTCTAAAAAAATGTAAGACCAGATGTAAATCTAAAAGACAGCCCTGCTTCTATTATCACATTGGCCGCTGCACTGCTCCCTGCTGCAGCATGATAACTAAAGAGGAATACATGGCCTTAGTCGATAAAGTCAGGATGCTCCTGTCAGGTAAAACGGAAGAGCTTGTACGTGAGCTTAAGGGTAAAATGAAGGAAGCTTCCAATTCTCATGAGTATGAACTGGCAGGCAGATATCGTGATCAGATTAAAGCCATAGAGGAACTTTCGGAAGAGCAAAAAGTCGTCGATTTCCAGGATGAAGCAAGGGATTATCTCGGCTTCTGGA
>JAUWZD010000025.1 GCA_030615505.1 Spirochaetales bacterium
GGTCTTGCCGCAGGCGCTGGGAAAAGCTCCCGTGAAATAGGTAATTCTGTCCTTACCTTTAGGCCTGGCGCCCATAATGAACATATGTTCGGTCAGCCAGTCCTCATGATTGGCCCTGTAGATGGCTAAACGCAGAGCCAAAACAGGGAAGAGTAATCGGCTATCCAGTACTGGCTGGGCTGCACCACCATTGCGAAAAGCCTTCCACTTAAGTTTTTCAGAAAAGCAATTTTGTTTTTTTCACCGTTTTATTATATGTGGCCATTTCGACATCACCTACAATCTCCACTACTCAAAATAAATACATCCCACGAGGAAGAAACGTTCTACACACTATTTTCGAGAATCACTTCCAGGATTTTGTCGATCATTACGAAGAGAAGTATGAGAAGGACTATGGTAAATATCGCCTTGATCGCATAATTTCAGTAGTCAAAAACTTTCTTGATTGCGGTGATTATATAAAGGGTATTGCACGTATAAGGTGTGTAAATCCTAATTGCGGTTTCGACTATTTTGTTCCCTTTTCCTGCAAAGGCTTTTACTTATGCCCATCCTGCTCACAAAAACGTACTCTTCTTTTCTCCGAGAGTATGGTGAATGATGTTCTATTGTTTCTTCCTCACAAGCAATACGTTTGGACTTTCCCTCGGGCATTGCGCGTGTTTTTTAAGCATGACAGGAAGTTGTTCGGCGAAGTATCAAGGCTCATTTTTCAAATGATACAGTCTTTCTATAATGAAGCGGCGGGTAAAAAAATCAAGACAGCGGCTGTCATTTCTTTTCAGACGGCGGGTGATTTCCTCCGATTCAATTCCCATTATCACGGTATCGTTCTAGAGGGTGGTTTTGATGAAAAGGGGAACTTTGTTTTCATCCCTTTTGGCAACCTTGATAAAATGAGTGAGTACTTCAGAAGAATGATCATAAAATTCTTTTTGGAAAGGAAGCTGATCAATGAACGATTTGCTCAAAATCTATTAACCTGGAGGCATAGTGGCTTTTCCATCAACAATGAAATCAGGATCAATGGTGCGGATGAAAAAGCTCGGGAAAATCTATCCCAGTATATCGCCCGCCCCCCAATTTCTCTTAAAAAGATATTTTACGAACCATTTAAGTCAAAGGTTCTGTTTAAGACAAAATATAACGATTACTTTCGAGAAAACGTGAAAATGTTTGATGCAGAAGATTTCATAGCTGATTTGACGTTACATATCCCCCCAAAGAACGTTCAGTATATCCGACGTTATGGATTATATGCTTCTCGAACCCGTGGTATTTGGGCCTCGATGCCGGAGGTTATTGCACGTGCTCCTCAAGGTTGGAAGAATGAGCATCTTAATAATGTGGGCACCGAAGCTGAAGATGGGAAAGAAGATCGTGATATATCATTATCTGAGAAGGAGAGACGCTCTGCGTGGGCAAGGCTTCTGGCAAAGATCTATGAAGTTCGTGCCTTTACCTGTCCAAAATGCAACTCCGAGATGAGTATTATTTCAATCATTATGGATCCTGAAGAAATCCACAAAATATTGCAGCATCTTGTGAAAATAGGGAGATCCCCTCCTGGGATAAATACCGCAAGTTTAAACTAAACTCTCTTTCCCTCATTGTGCCGTATCAAGGTTGAGGTATGTTTTTTTCTTCCCTTAAGACCCTGTTTTAGAAAATTTCCCTTGTAAATCAGACCCTTTATAGTTTTTTTCCTATTGCAGAACGATTGCTCATATTTTTTACATTCCTGACTGCAATTTCCTGAGTTTTCTATCATTTTCTTGATTTCCCGTCCATTTTGTGATATAAGTCTTACTATCAATTGATATAAGTCTTACTATCAATTATCAATTTTTAAAAAAAATGCTTGAAGTAGAAAGCACAGTAAAAAATATTGATTGCAAAAATAAAGAAGAATTGGATACTTTTCTTACTGAACATATTAAAGGTTGGAAAAATATTTTTCAAATATTGGAGAGATCTGGAAAGATCAAGTTGAGAAGAAAGGAAAAAGGAATAAATAGCTACTTAGAAAGGCTGGGTACCTTTATACTGATAAGTAATAAAAATATTGATAAAAAAGAAGCGTTGTATTTTTATAGAAGGAAAGATGTCATCGAAAAGTTTTTTGATAATATTAAAAATGATATTAACAGGAAAAGATTAAGGGTTCACAAGCAAGAAACTTTTGAGGGGAGATTGTTTGTAGACTTTATAGCATTAATTATTTATTCCTGGATCAAAAGAATAATGCGTGATGAGGAAATAAATAAATCCCTTACTGTACAAGAATTGATATATGAATTAAAAAAAATAAAACTTATTCGGCTTGGCGAAAAGAAAACCGTCATAACAGAAGTATCTAAGAAACAGCGGCAGTTATTAGAAAAGTTTAATATTAAATCGCCAGACAAGGCAGACCTTGTTACAAGAACTTAGGGATTTTAGGATAATAATCCAATGTTTTTAAATAAATCGTTTAATACCAGAGAATGTCCAATATCCTGCGAATTCTACAAACGTGATTTAAACTATAAAGATTTTGAAAAAATCTGTCCGGTTTCAGAGAGAGCCTGCAGTTACGAGGCAATCTGGCTGGAACACAGGATATTTTTGGGATCAAAAGAGGATATGGAAGACATTGCCAAAGCATTTAGAAAAGTAAAGGAAAATCTTGATGAGATTATTTAAAAGAACGACATAAACCGGAATTATGGGGTTACCCATAAAATATTTATAACTAAATCTCAAGGAGGAAGAGATGAAAAGAGTTTGGTATGTTGTAATCGCTTTAACATTAATCTTCTGTATTAATGTTTATGGCGGGGGTAAAAAAGAAGAGGTTCCTGCAGCTATAACCTTTTCTTTAATGGCAGCCGGGACATATGATAAAGCTGCGGAAGATATTAAAGCTGCTTTTGAGAAAGAAACAGGGATTCAGGTAACAATTGCAGCTTTTCCCTGGGCTACCTTAAGGCAGAATAACACCACTGACCTTTTGACAGGTTCGGGCCAATACGATGTTATGTCCGGAAGCTATTACCTGGCTGATGTATATGAGCATTTTATCTCACTCGAAGATTACATCAAAAAGAGCGGCTTTGGTAAAGGCTTATTATCCGGATTCATGGACAAGTGTGAGCACTTCAATGGTAATCAGATTGGTTTACCTTATGGTCCTGATGCCTACGGTATGCTGTACAGAAAAGACTTGTTTGATAAGGGTGAATTGACCTGGCCTAAAACCTGGGATGAATTTATGGTATTACTGCCGAAAATGAAAGGAATTGCCGATGCAAATGGGATGGCCACAGTCGTGTTTTCAGGCGGTGCGCCGGAGCAGGCTCCCTGTTTATTCTTTGACAAATATGATGGGTATTTTATTACGAGGGGAGGAAAGTACCAGTTAGAAAAGGATAAATCTATTGCTGTCTTAAATGCCAATAAAGAATTATTAAAGTATATGGCCAGCGATTTCATGGGCTTAAGTATTGATGATGCCAATGCCCGATTTCTTGATGAAAAAGCGTTGATAATTATTTGCTGGCCCAGCTTTATTGTTGCTGCTGCAGATAATCCTCAAAAATCTAAAGTAGTTGGTAAATGGGCACTGGGGAAAAGTCCAACTCCCGGGAGACCATGGCTGAGTTTATGGCAAATCTATATTTCAAAGTATTCGAAAAATCCTGACGCATCCTGGCAATGGGCTGCCGCTTACATAAATGAAGAAAATGATGTCCGATTCTTCAAACAATATGGTATAGGTCCTGTATTTGAGTCTACGTATAAGAATCCGGAATTCGTAAGTAAATATTCTTACTATTTCCCTTCACAGGCTTATAATCTAACACGCGCTGTTAATCCACCCCTTTCAGGTGAGGCTCAGGACTATTTTGCCAGTGTTTTGGGTGAGTTTGGTTTAGGAAAGCTTAGCGAACAAGGAGTAGTTGATAAGGTCAATGCCAAGTGGGCAACGATTCCTGTTCCGACGGCCATGCTGGAAAACGCAAAATTGACTGGGCAGGTACAGAAATAAAGAGTTATGAAGTTTGGCGGGGGTCTATAAGGCCCTCCGCCAAATTAATTAGCATTTGCAAAAATAGGTTTATAGATGCTTCTTAAAAAGAATTGGCAGGAAAAAAGAACTCTGTTTACATTCCTACTGCCAGCTATTTTAATTCTTCTTGTTTCGCAAGCATATCCTATACTTTACTCTTTGAGCATAAGCTTTCGTCAATGGGCATTGGCTGAATCTTTAAAACCAAAAGGATTTGTAGGATTTAATAATTATATTAAAGCCTTTAAAGATCCAATTTTCTTGAATGCGATAAGAATAAGCTTTGTTTTTTGTATTGTTGCAACTTCTTTTGAAATAATACTGGGTTTTATCATCGCCTATTTTACCGTTGGTGAAAACTTCTTCTTAAGGTTATCTAGAACAATACTCATTCTCCCAATGGTGATAGCACCGGTAGCCAATGGCACTATTTGGAGGATGATGCTCAATTCACAATCAGGCTTAATCAATCAACTTCTCAGGTTTATAGGTATTCAGGGACCTAACTGGCTCGGTGCGCCAGGTTCGGCTTTATTTTCCGTTATTGCAATCGATATATGGCAATGGACGCCCTTTGCCATGGTGGTTTTTTTAGCCGGCTTTTCAATAATTCCAAATGAGCTTTACGATGCTGCAAAGGTCGATGGAGCGGGAAGGTTAAAAACACTACGATACATAATTATTCCCTATATCATTCCAATTGGATTTATAGTTCTTCTTTTCAGGCTTGTAGACACTTTGCTGGTAATAGATGCCATCTATACCACAACATTTGGAGGCCCGGGGTTTTCAACTAATGTAATAACTCTGTTTATATACTGGCAGGCCTTACGCTATTTTAATATTAGTTACGCATCGGCAACGTCATGGATTTTATCTATATTTACGCTTCTAATTGCCCTGTCACTTATGAGATTTCAAAAGAGAGTACAGACTAAAATGTGGGGAGCATGACTATGCTAAAGGTGAGAATATCTTATTTCAACCTACTTAGATTCTTGATTGTATTCTTTGCAGTTTTGACGGTTCTGGTACCCTTTTGCTATCTCTTTTTAAATAGTATCAAATTAGAGCGGGATTTTCGAACAATCCCTCCCAAATTAATACCATCAGAAATAACATTTGAATATTACAGAGAAGCGTTCAGCAAAAGCGGTAAAATAAGTAACTATCTTATGAATTCAGTACTTGTCACTTCTGCCGTAGTCTTAATCTCTGTTTTCATAGGATCTTTAGCAGCATACAGTCTTTCCCGATTTAGAAAAGTCTACCGTTTTTTTAGTCTCATTGTGTATGTCATACTGCTTGTCAGATTTTATCCAAAGGTTGTCATGATCATTCCTTACTTTATATTAATGAAGAACTTAATGCTGCTTGATAGATTGCTTGCAGTAATAATTGCTCATGTGAGCATCGGAATGCCTTTTGTCGTCTGGCTGATGATTGGTTTCTTTGATGAGATCCCAAAGGAATTAGAAGAATCTGGAATGATTGATGGATGCGGCCCCTGGAAAAGATTTATTAAGATTATTCTTCCGGTTACACTTCCAGGAATCGCTACCGCTGCAATAATGACCGCGATACTTTCATGGAATGAATTTCTAATCGCCTCGAGTGTTGTGTCAGTGAATGCAAAAACACTGCCAATACTGATATCGGGCTATATTTCAGATAAGGGAATTAACTGGGGGCCGATGTCTGCCGTATCTAGCGTTGTTATTCTTCCGATGTTTTTATTCGCACTTTTTACCCAGAAATACCTTGTAAGAGGATTAACTTTTGGCGCGGTTAAGGGGTAGTGGCCCACATGAATAGCCTCCAAAGAGTTTATAAGGCAATTTTCGGCAATGATTATGATCGTATTCCCGTTTTTCCTTCAATGATCAATGCAGCCACATGGATTCAGAATAGGAATCAAAAATACTATTCTACTGATGGGAAATACCTGGCAGAAACATTAATTAAAAACAGAGAGATATTTGATTATGACGGTATATACGTTTCATCTGATAACTGGATCATGCATAGTGCTCTTGGAGGAAAAGTAAACTTTCCAGATGACGATGAGCCTATGGGCACGGAAGTATTGTGCAGGCATATAGACGACTATAAAAAATTGTCAGTTCCTGATCCACTAAAAAACGGTAGAATGCCGGTCATAGTAGAAGCTACGAAAATTACTATGGAAAAACTTGGAAAGGATTATTTCATTTTAGCCAATATTGATTCCGGTGCTTTTTCATTAGCAGGTATTTTACGCGGAACACAGCAATTTATGTACGACATTATTGATTCTAAAGATGAGGTTCATCAAATGCTGCAATTCTGTACAGAGGTTACAGTGACATATGGAACAGTATTACACAGGATGACTGGCGTACCTGCCGTTCAGTTCGGCGATTCAACGGCAAGCCTTATAAGCAGGGAACTTTATGAAGAATTCGTTTACCCCTATGAATGCCGCATAATAGAAAGGCTTAAGAAAGCCGGTTTATTGGTATTTCTGCATATTTGCGGCAACTCAACCCATATTCTTGATTTAATGGTTAAAACAGGAGCTGATTGTTTAGAGCTTGACGGAGAGGTAGATTTAAAAACGGCATTTGATATTGTAAACAATGTCACTTGCATTCGAGGCAATATAAAAACCTCTCTATTCTTAGAGGGGACTCCCCATGAAGTACTCAATGAAGCAAAAAAGTGTATTTCATTAGGATATGGAAAAAAATATATACTATCCGCCGGATGTGGTATACCCAAATTTACCAAAATCGAAAATTTAAAAGTGTTAAGAAAATCTGTTGAATTGTTCCAGATACGGAGGTAAACATGAAAAAACGAACCAACGAAAAGATATGGGGTATTGGATTCCCGAACTCGATCATAGATTTTGATCCTATAAAAACATTTAACGATTTAAAAGAATGTGGAACGGATGAATTTATAGTGTGTACATGTATTTATAATGGATATCGTATGGTTATGCCGAGAAACGAAACTCGATATATCTATTCTCTCGAAGAGGGAAAAGTCTATTTTAAGCCGGATATGTCTTTTTATAAGGATTGTAATCTCAAACCTATAGAGAGTGACGACTTCAAAAATAATGATGTTTTACAGATATCAACTTCAGAAGGTAAAAAGATTGGAATCAATACCTCTGCCTGGTTCTGTTATTTCGCAAATGGCTTGATAGCAAAGAATCATCCTGAATATGCTGTTGAGAATATATATGGCTCTAAAGATCGGCTTTTCCTATGCTGGAATAATCCAGATGTCAGAAAATATGCATTTGCCGTTACAGAGGATATTGTAAGCCACTATAACATTTCAAGTATTATGGCTGATAAGATTCCGCAGACAGTGTTTGAATTGAATACCTTCTCTGGTAGGATTGATCCGATAGTGAGAACCCTAGCCTCATTCTGCTTCTGTGAGCACTGCATAAAAGAAGCCTCCATGTCTGGTATTGATTTAAATGAAGCAAAAAAGAAAGCATTAGAAATTGCTAATCAATCTAAAAAAATACCCCCCCATATCCTTAACGAACTTACTGATGAATTGAAGGGCGATCATGAAATCCCTCTATTCCTTCTAGATGAACCCATTTTTTACCATATTTTGAAATGGAGAATCGATTCAGTAATTAGTTTTTTAAGTGAGCTCAAAAACAGAATTCAAAGAATCAAAAAGGATGTTAACCTGGGAGTCTGCTATGTACCACCTGTTAAAATAGGGCATGATGCAACCTCTCCGCGATCATGGCTTGCCGCCCAATCCTATAAAGCCGCTTCTGAAATTGTTGATACAATCCATGCAGTGATACACTGGGAGGATGCTGCCGTTCGATACGATACTAGTAGGGCTGCTTCATCAATTGGCGAAAACTGCGAGCTTAATGTTCATTTAAAAGCTTACGGCAGCGCGAAACCTCAAAGTATAGCGTCTTTGGCTACAAGTGCTCTCGAATGCGGCGCCGATTCCCTGGCTTTTTTCTGTTATGATCTGATGTCAGATCCAATGCTTAAAGAAATTAAACATTGGGCTAACGAATAAATGATCTCGTTGATACGGCAATTATAGATGACTCCGGTTTTTATAAGGATAAAAAACAATGGAAAAGCTAGATTTTATCTGTCATGTTGGCTTCGATGAACTCCATGAAATTGGCACAACACTCAAGGAACTTATTTCTATTCTTGACAAAAATGATGTGAAAGAGGCTGTTCTCTCCCCGATTGGAGAAGGCTGGATCCATAAATTTAAGGAACAGAACAGAAATATTTCGAAAATATCAATAAAGAGCAATTCACGCTTTATTTTTTTCTGCTCTGTAAATCCATGGTTTGAAGAAGAAGCCCTGAATGAACTTAAAATATGCTTTAAAGAGCTTGGAGCAAAGGGTGTTGTATTTAACACTGTCAGGCAGGGACTCTATATAGATTCTCCGATGATATTTCCATTTATTGAGATGGCCGAATTATATAAAAAACCGGTTTATTTTTATACAGGCACACCTATATACGGTCTACCACTTAACCTGGCAAATCTGGCTCTAAAGTACCCGAAAGTACACTTCATTTTAGGAACCATGGGCGCTACGGATTACTGGGGAGATGTAATTCCCTGCGTTCGCATGGCCAATAATATATATATTGAAACCTCTTTAAATACTAATGTACCTGCAGTACTGCCCGGCTTTGTAAAAGAATTTGGAGCTGATAAATTATTATTTGGCACTAATTTTCCGTATTCAAATTACCGGCTGGAATGTGAGAAAATCTTAAAATGCAACTTCAGCCGGGAAGTGAATAAAAATATTTTTAGTTTAAATGCAAAAGAACTTATAAGTTTGGATTAAATAAATGATCATAGATATACATGTCCATTTTTGGGAATCTTTTATGAGCTTCAAGTGTCCAAGTATTGAGGAAGTCATAGAGGGAATAAAGAGAACCGGGATTGATATAAGCTATTTAAACTCTTTAAGCGGCTTGCTTAAAACCAATCCATCTGAGGATAATAAAAAAATATTTAAAATAACATCGCAATACCCGCAGCACTTTCAAGGAGTAGCGGTAGTAAATCCTTACGCTGGAGAAGAAGCAGTCCTCGAGCTTGAAAAATGCTTAAAGGATTATAAATTTATAGGACTGAAGCTCCATCCCTGGCTCCAGGGCTACTATGCAAGTGCTGATTTTTTGGATCCGATTTTAGATCTATGTAGATCCTATGATGTGCCTGTTATGTTTCACACAGGAACTCCACCCTATGCTCAGGTCTTTGAAGTAGCCTGCCAGGCTAAAAAACATCCAAAGGTGCGTTTTATATTCTGCCATATGGGCTTAAACTATCAATGGCATGATGCTCTTGAGACAGGAAAACAGTATAAAAATAGCTACTTTGATACAAGTGGGATCAGCTACCCGTTTGCAGTTGAAAGAATAATAGAGGAAGTCGGTGCTGAACGGGTTATGTTCGGTACGGACAATCCATTCCTCTTCCCCGAGATAGAGCTTTTAAAGATTGAGGATCTCAATCTTTCGGTAAGTGAAAAAGAGCATATCTTTTATAAAACTGCTACATTGGTTTTTAAACAATTTTAGATGCGAAATACTTAATAAGGATTCGCCGCGCTTGCTCGATAAAGCTGGTCGATATTCTCCGGAGATGCCTGCGGGGCAACTGAACAGGCAGTAGAGAGAATATATCCGCCGCCGCGCCCAGCCCGCTTGATGAGCCAATCGGCTTTTCTGTACACATCCTCTTTACTTCCCTTTAACAGCACATTCACAGGATCCAGATTCCCTTTAAGAAATAGTTTTTGTCCGTATTTCTCCATAACCTCTTCAATTTCTGTATTGCCCAGGGGCGGGGGGTCCATGGTATCAATACCGTCATAGCCGGCCTCGACCATTAAATCGATACGATCCCCGATTGCGCCGCAGGTATGGACATAGACAGGCAATTCAGTTTCCCTGTGGATGCGATCCACTATATTCTTTTCATAAGGCAAAACAAAGCGCCTGTAAAAATCTTTGGAAATAAAGCCTCCTCCGGCAAAGGCCGATGAGACAAGCACAGCATCGATATCTAATCCGGCCTGAAGCCCAGCCAGCTCGGCAGTCCCAAGGCTTAAGCTTTCCAGCATTTTCTCGCATTTATCCGGACACTCCATCAAAGCGATAAGGGCATCCGTATAGCCCAATAACTCCATCAACTGGGTAAATGGGGAAAAGACCTCGGATGAAATGTGAAACCTGTCTTCTGCGATCTTTACCACAATTTTTAGGGTATCCAGCAGATACTCGGGGAAAAAGTCCCTGTTATGTGGTCCGTGAATCTGGCTGAAGCCATAGGTATAGGGATGATCGATACCGGTTATATCATGAGGTTCAAGATAGAAAAGATCGTCCGGATTTACCTCTTCAAAGGTGGGCATCCTCTTTTTAGAAAAATTATGCACATTATCATTAAGGGGGCAAACGGAGTAGGAGTTGTCATCCCAATGGATGATGATTTCATTATCTTTCTCTTCCTTCCTCAAAATATGTTCTTTCCAATCCCTCTGCCTGCCCGGCAGATTAACTAATATGCCGTCAAAATGATATTCTTCAGCCAGCATCTTCAGGGCATCGGCAAAAAACTGTGGTGAAAACCAGATCAAATAGGGTTCATAGGGAGTATGTATCATATAATGCCCGAGGGATAGCTGACAGAAGACAGGAACCCGATCCGCCGTCTTGAGGTTTATGGCAAGCCCAACCCTCTCCTTACCTGTCATTATAACCCTCCTTTTCACCTTCGCCTATTATACATTGGACAGCAGGATTTTTGTATTATTCTTAAAAACATTTTGGTTGCGACCGGTAGATATGATATGCTAAACTCATAAAAACTGCATATTAACAAGAGGTGCTTATGAAAAAAGGAATTAATTACTGGGCTTTTCCACCTGAACCGGACGGGTTGCCCATAGACCCTGTTAAAGCTTTGAAAAAGGCAAAAGATTGCGGGTATGATTGCTTCGAATTAACCGTTGAAGCGGAAGGTGTCATTTCCCTTTCCACGACTCAAACAGTAGCGGAGAAGCTTCGTAAGGAAGCGGAAGATATAGGCATTGACCTTATTACTTTAGCTTCCGGCCTGGCCTGGGGTGTTTCGCCGACTCATCCTGATGCAAGCGTGAGGGATCAGGCAATAAAGAACTATATAAAAAATTTGGATATCGCTTCCTGGTTGGGTGTGGAGACTATTCTCTATCTGCCCGGAATGGTTTCTGCAGTGTTTATTCCCGATTTTCCTCCGCAGCCGTATGATAAGGTAGATAAATGGGCAAAGGTGGCGCTTGGAAAACTAACAGGATATGCTGAAAAGCTTAGTGTAAAGATCGGTGTGGAAAATGTTTGGAACAGATACCTTCTAAGCCCTGTCGAAATGCGGGATTTTATTGATTTTTTTAATTCTTCATTTGTAGGTTCCTATTTTGATGTGGGAAATGTAATGCTATACGGACATCCTGAACACTGGCTTGAGATCTTAGGAAAGAGGATACTTGCCATACACCTTAAGGATTTTAGAATAAATGTCGGGAATCTGGATGGCTTCGTGGATTTGCTTTCAGGCGATGTCGACTTTGAAGCGGTTATGAAAAAATGCGAAAAGATCGGATACAAAGGTGCTTTTACGGCTGAAATTGTTCCTGGTGTTCCGGGATGTGTGGAGAAAGCGCTATCTGCGATGAAAATAATTGAAAAAAATAGATAAGGAGAATAGCTATGGTAAGAGTTGCATTATGCGGTTTAGGATTTATGGGCAAAACTCATCTCGGCGTTTACTCGAGGTTAAAGAATGTCGAAGTAACTTCGCTTTATGATATTAACCCGGAAGCTTTGGACATTAAGAGTCTTGATGCAGGGGGGAATATAGAAACCTCCGGTGGAGCAATCGATTTAAGCGGTGTAAAGCGATATACCGAGTATTCAGCCATGCTTAAATACGGGGGATTTGATTATATCGATATCTGCCTGCCTACCTATTTTCACGCAGAATATTCAATACAGGCCCTGGATACCGGCTACCATGTGTTTTGCGAAAAGCCCATTGCACTGGATGAGAAAAGCTCCGAAGAGGTTTTAGAAAAGGTTGAAAAAACCGGACGTCTTTTTAGTGTGGGCCAGTGCCTGAGATTCTGGCCTGCTTATGTGGAAAGCAAAAAACTGATCGACAGCGGGCAATACGGTAAGGTACGCTATGCGGAGTTTGCCAGGTTCTCAAGCCACCCTGATTGGGCATGGGACAACTGGATTTTTGACAGTTCCAGATCCGGTCAGGCCGCCCTTGACCTTCATATTCATGATGTTGACCTCATACTCTCACATTTCGGTTTTCCCCAAAGTGTGCGCTCTTCCGGTGTTGTAGAAGATGACGGAGGTATTTCCCAGATAAGCACCGTTTATTTTTATGATAACCTGACGGCAGCATCTTCCGGCGGATGGATATGTTCATCTTCATTCGGATTCAATATGCGGGCTTTTTATATTCTTGAAGGAGCAACAATAGAGCTTGATTTCTCCAAAGACCCGGTAGTAAGCGTCAGCCCCGAGGGTAAAGAGAAATATTCCCTGGGTTTGCCTGACGGCGATGGGTACTATTACGAACTTAAAGACTTTGTAGCAGGCATCGAAAAGGGCAGGCTTTCCGGAATTGTCACTGCAAGATCCGCAGCAGACTCCGTTAAGCTTTGTTATGCTGAGATTCGCTCCGTAAAAGAAGGGAAGGAAATAGAAATATGAAAATATCGAGTAAAATCTATACTCATGATGAATTAAAAAAGCGTATAGGTAATATCGCCCAGCTCGGAGGCACCTTCCATTATGAACTGACCGAAGGCAGGGCTAAGGGAACCAAAGCCATCGATTGTAACACAGGCGGCGGATTTCATTTTACCATCATCCCGGACAGAGGACTGGACATATCACGAGCATACTATAGGGGAATTAATCTGGTCTACCTCACACCTAATGGGGAGGTTCATCCATCCTATTACGATAGCAGCAGGTTTGAATGGCTGCGCTCATTCTTCGCAGGCCTTCTGACCACATGCGGCTTGACCTACCTGGGCCAACCCGGAAGAGACGGAGATGAGGATCTCGGGCTTCATGGGCGATACTCAAACACACCTGCTAAGCGAGTCTGCGATCTTTCCCGCTGGGAAAAGGATAATTATAAAATTGAAGTGACAGGGATTATTGAAGAATGCTCATTATTCGGGCCCAAATTGCGATTGGAGCGAAAAATATGCTCAATAATGGGCGGTAAATATCTAACTATATATGATCGAATTGAAAACTTTGGATATAATGATTCCCCGTTTACCATTCTATACCATATCAATCCCGGTTTTCCCCTGCTCAACGATAATACATATCTTGTTGTCTCAGCCAAAAGTGCTGAACCCTATGACGAACATTCTGAAAGAAATATGGAGAATCTTAAGAGCTTCTCCGGACCGCAGCCGGGTTTTCGGGAACAGAATTTCCTGCATTCCATGGTAGGCGATAAAGACAATTACGGTTATGCTGCAGTGATAAATCCTGACCTGGCCGGGGGCCTCGGCTTATATATTAAATACAAAATCGACGCCCTCCCCTACCTCTCTGAGTGGAAAATGCTGGCTGAGGGAGATTATGTAGTGGGCATCGAGCCCTGCAACACGCAATGTCTAAACCGTGCCGCACTGCGGGAAAAAAATATGCTGCCCTTCCTGAAGCCCGGCGAAATCTACGAAACCTGCCTGGAAATCGGTGTTCTCGATGGAAATGAAGAGATAAAAGCCTTTGAGCAAAATGTGGTGAGTCTTATTAAGGCTTAAATTATTCTGCGCATTAATATCCGCCCTCTGTCGGATGAGAAACTCACAGGTATCCGTGCTTCCGCCTTTATAATTCAATAATAAGCCTTTTGACGAAGACGTTAAGTGGAGCGATTTTAATAATCTTGATTGATAGACTATTTTTTAGTAATTTTCTTATATTCATAGATTTCTAAGGAGATAAGCATGGGAAAACGGAAGTTTAAAACAGAAGTCAACAGGCTGCTTCATCTTATTATACATTCTCTCTACTCTCACCCCGAAATCTTTTTAAGGGAACTCATCTCCAATGCTTCGGACGCCTTAGACCGGCTGAAATATCTGACCCTCATTGACGATGATTTTAAGGGGTTTGCCTTTATCCCCAAAATAGAGATCAGGTTTGACGGTAATAATAAATCCTTTATTTCAGTTACCGATACCGGTATCGGAATGAACGGAGATGAGCTTGAAAAGGAACTGGGCACCATCGCCAGCTCGGGCACCAGGCATTTCATGGACTCCATAAGCGGAGATGTGAAATTAGATTCCAATCTGATCGGTCAATTCGGGATAGGCTTTTATTCCTCATTCATGGTGGCTGATACGGTTGATGTGATCAGCAAAAAAGCCGGTGAGAATAAGGCCTACAGATGGCACAGCAATGGTAAGGGAATGTATGAAATAAGTGAAACGGAACAGAAAATGAATGGGACTACCGTGACACTGAACTTAAACGAAACGGGGAAACAGTTCGCAAATCGCTGGCAGATTGAACAGATTATCAAAAAATATTCCAATCATATTGCCTTCCCGATTTATTTGCACTATGAAGACAAACGCTTTGAAGGGGAAGGGGAGAAACGAAAGGAGACCAGGGAACCGAAAGTCGAACAGATAAACTCCGCCTCAGCCCTTTGGAAACGTCTAAAATCAGAGCTGACCGATGAGGATTATAATGAGTTCTACAGAACAATTTCTCATGATACGGAAGATCCCCTGCACACGATGCACACCCATGCTGAGGGCAACTTAGAATACACTACCCTCTTTTATATTCCAAAGAAGGCTCCTTTTGATCTCTTTCATTTCAATTACCAGCCTGGAGTAAAGCTATATGTAAAACGGGTGTTTATTACGGATGATGAGAAGGAGCTTCTGCCCACCTATCTTCGCTTCATACAGGGAATCATCGATTCAGAAGATCTTCCATTGAATATAAGCCGGGAGATGCTTCAGCAGAACAAAATCCTATCCGGCATCCGGACAACAGCTGTGAAAAAAATCCTGGGAGAGCTGGAAAAAATGGCTAAAAATACTCCGGACAAGTATGAAACATTTTACAAGGAGTTCGGTATACCCATAAAGGAAGGACTGTACCAGGACTTCTCAAACAGGGAAAACCTTTTAGAACTGGTTCGTTTCAAATCAAGCACTGAAAAGGGCTTTACAAATTTACACTCCTATAAAGAGCGGATGCACAGCGATCAGAAGGCTATCTATTATATAACCGGAGAAAAAGAACAGAACTTGAGGTCTTCTCCCCTGCTGGAGGCCTATAATGAAAAGGGCATAGAAGTTCTGATCATGGACGATGAAATAGATGAAATAGTAGTTCCCGCCATTGGGAAATATAAGGATGTGGAATTAAAAGCTGTTAACCGCAGCAGCACTTCTGAGGATATTAAGACTGAAAAAGATAAAAAGGATGAGAAGGAGATAAAACCCCTGATTAAGAAGATCAAGGATATTCTGGGGGATGAGGTTAAGGATGTAAGGGCCAGTACTCGTTTGAGTGATTCTCCCTCCTGCATCGTAATGGATGAGAATGACCCGACTCTCCAGATGCAGCACCTTTTTAAAGCCATGGGCCAAAAAAATTTACCGGAAATAAAACCGATATTAGAGATCAATCCCAGGCATGAAATTGTTAAGAAATTGCAAAACACCGATGATAAAGAAATGGCTGAAGATATCAGCCGGCTGCTCTTTGAACAAGCTCTCCTGGTTGAGGGAGGAGAAGTGAAGAATCCTTCTCTGTTTGCCGGAAGGTTGAACAGAATTATTGCCAAAGCTCTAATGTGAAGTTGAGAGGGTGATTATATCAGCCTAAGAGTTTGGCAGGCAGTTTTTATAACTTTAATATTCCCTCTACTTTCAGTGGATGCTGAAGCGAAGTATCTTCTTAGTGCGAAGGGTCCATTGGTTACAAAGAACCTCTACTCATATTATCTTCCATTTATAAACCTTGTACCTGAAAGCGCTAAAACTTTAGGTGCTAAGATTGTTCGGATTACCATAGCAGACGGTTACGCCAACACTTTCCGCTGGGACTTAGGCTTGCTTATTGAAGGCTTCATAATCGATACGGATTTAGAGATTAATCATGTATCCGTAGATATTGATTATGGTGTAGTCCGGCACATCGATTTAGGGGCTTCTTTTTCCTATACCGTTCAGTACGGGGGAGTACTTGACCCGCTGCTTCAGGCATACCATAAATTATTCGGATTTCGCAATCAGGATCGTGAATATGTAGAGGATAACCGCTTCCGCTTGTATGTGGAAAATGAAAACGGCGTTTGGATAGACTTAAGTGAACCGGTTTATGGGTTTGGAGACATTACATTAAAAGGAAAGATCAATATATTCAATCTCAGGGAGTATGGATTCTACCTGGCGGTGCAGCCGGCAGTTAAAATCCCTGTCGGCAACAGGAGCGCCTTGTTATCCAGTGGTAAGACTGATTTTGCTTTAAACCTTCTGGCAGAAAAACTGCTCTATAAATTCGTTCTCTATCTCAACTGCGGCTGGATGCATTTAGGCAAGCCTGATGATCTTAGCATATTCGGCTTTAACTGCGAGTTATTCAGCTATGCTTTTGCAGTAGAATGGATTCTATCTAGAGCGTGGTCTCTCTATGCTCAAATAGACGGCAATACCAGTCCTTATTCAAGCGAACATAAATGGCTCGATAAACACTCATCCACAATCAATCTCGGGTTTAAAACACGGCTTTCAGATAAATATTTATTGCAAATCAGTTTCGCTGAGGAATTTTTTTCTTTTGCCACTACGGATATATCCCTTCAGGCAGCGCTTTCTTATAAGTTTTAGAACCATTCCCTACACTTGACCAAAATAAACCGTCCTGTATAGTATCAATAATGTGTACTGCCGGAGTGGTGGAATTTGGTAGACACAGAGGACTTAAAATCCTCTGGTCCGTAAGGACCGTACCGGTTCAAGTCCGGTCTCCGGCAAATATGGACTGTCAGAACCAATCAAAAAACAATGCCCGGTGCAATTGTACCTATCCGGGGTGCCCCAGGCACGGAATCTGCTGTGAGTGCATTACATATCACCAGACTCTTGGGGAACTCCCGGCCTGTCTCTTTAATGAAAGAGAAGAAAGGACCTACAACCGCAGCATCAGCTATTTTGTTAAAAATCGATCCTGATAAAGCGCTGTAGTGCTCTAATGTACTTTTTTTTCCTGACTGCTCTTTTCCTCTAATTTGGAATTAAATAGCCACCGGGTGGCATCACGGATGATCTGGGAGAGAATAATCACTTGCATATTTTTACTGCCGCGATTGATCTTTTCCCTCCACTTATCCTCACTGTATTGCTCCTTAAGTCTGATTTTACTCCGCCTGATCTTCTCCTCCAATTCAGGATCCGACCCGGAGTATGAATCCAGCATATAGAGAGTGAGCAGCTTGAGGAGCGGATCACGGGAGGAATCAAACAGGCTGAGCAGCTCAACCCTTGCCGCTTCGAACTGTTTCTGCTGCATCAAAGAAAAGGCATAGTTCCATCTGATCCAGCCGCGGTTCTTAACCCCCGGCTCTGACAGGATTCGGCCAAAATATTTTTCTGATACTTCGGGTTCGCTCTTTAATAGATAGGGAATCCCGAATTGTAGGGCAAAATTCTTAAGCAAAGAAGGTCTTTTCTCTTTTACATGTGATTCAAGTTTAACAATCTTCTGAGTATTAGAAGTAATAAGATAAGCATTGATAAGCATTTTGAGAGTGCCGGCTCTTATAATGGACTTAAAGAGAATACGATCCTCCAGATACATGATCAGCTCCGGCCAGTTTTCTCCTTCTAATAAACTGAAGAGCTTCCAATTGCTTATGAAATATACATTTATTATAATAAGAGTTGTAAGAAAAAGAATAGCTGCTATCCAGTTTTTGGATGCAAAAATGGAAAAATATTCACCTCCCAACAGGACAAGAGGCATGAAAAATATGAAAAGAAAAGAAAATACTAATACACTGTTAAATATAATAAATATAGTTTTAAATTTCATGAAATACCCCTATAATTATAATAGAAGTCTATGTAAATTAATAATACAGGTCAACCGTACAGATTTTATAATCCCGGTTAGCCGGAGGCATTGCTTATGAAAAATATTTTAATCGCTGAATTAATAGACAATACTTACTTCGATGCTCCTGTATATCTGGATGAAAACTATATACTTCTTACCCCGGATACTCCGGTTACATCAGATCTTAACAGGCGTTTGGATAAATGGGGATACACCGGTGTATATTCTGATGGTAAGCCGAAGGATTCACCCGCCTTTGAATCATCCGAGGATCATGTAGCGGCAACAGCCATCCTGGATAGCGATATAAAGGAAAAAACTAAAATTGATAGTTCAAGATCCCTCTATTACTCTGTGATAAACTTCATTAAGGAAATATTTAAAACTTACAAACAAAACAATACCCTGGACATTGCTCCAATTACGGAGAAGGTAAAAGAATTAATCCAGACCATCAAAACTGACCGGGATTATATCCTGCGATTTCCGGAATTCCATTACCCCAGTGAGAATTATATATACAGGCACAGTGTGAATAATGCCGTTTTAGCACTTTGCCTCGGGGAATTATTGAAATTACCGCCCCACAGAATGATTGAACTGGGTATAGCCGCTCTCCTTCATGATATAGGTATGCTGAAGATACCTGATGAAGTATATCTGAACTCGCAGCCCCTCTCGCCCGGGCAAAGAAAAATTGTGAATGCCCATACCGTGCTGGGATACAAAATATTAAGGGGTTTCTCCGTGGCGGATGACATAGCCCTGACCGCACTTGAACATCACGAGCGCCTGGACGGCTCAGGATATCCACAGAGATTGAAGGCAGACAAGATCAGTCTTTTTTCTAAAATCATAGCCATAACCTGTTCATATGAGGCCATAATTTCTGAGAGACCGTTTAAACATGTAATGGATGGTCATAAAGCTCTGCTGGAACTCCTTAAAAGCCGCCAGAAACTATATGATGAAAATATTATCCGCGCTTTAATCTACAGCATATCCTTATACCCTATCGGGACTGCTGTTCTCCTATCCAACGGCGCCATTGCACGTGTAGTCAAAACTAATCCTGAAAATCCTAAGCTACCTGTAGTGCAGATCCTGGTGGATCAGGAGGCTAAACCCATTGAGGAATATCTTATCGTTAAAACCTCCCAGGAGACCGAAATTACGATTAAAAGAACCCTAACAACAGAAGAGGCGAAGCATCTGAAACCTGTGGCTAAGAGCTAGTTGCATGTCTGTAACTATCACCTTTCCCTCGGGCAAGATACAGGAATATCCTGTCGGGATACCGGCTGAAGAAATCATTAAGGATCCGGAGTGTAAATCTGATTCTCCCACGGTAGCTATAATGATCAATAATGACATAGCCAGTTTAACCTACAGGGTTGAAATCAACTGCAGCATAAAGCCGATCGCCTTAAATACCCGGGAAGGGTCTAATATCTACAGGCGCTCTCTCTGTTTTTTGCTAACCCTTGCTGCTAAACAGATCTTCCCGGATAGAAGATTGGTCATTGGCCATTCCCTGGGCAGAGGCTACTATTATCACTTTGAAGGGATTGATAAGATCCCAGCCGCCGACCTGGAGCGATTACGCAAGCGGATGAAGCAGATTGCATCCCAGGGCTTACCCATACGGAGGCAGGTTATCTCTTACCAGGAGGCAGTGCATTATTCTGAAGCTAATAAACACTTAAATACAGTGCTTCTTCTAAAAAGCAGAAACGATCCTAAGATCCCTGTAAATCGCTGCGGTGACTACATGGAGCTTGCCTACGGACCTTTAGTTCCCAATACCGGCCTCTTGAAAGTATTCGGTATCAAATCGTATCCGCCCGGATTCCTTTTGCGCTATGCCCGCTGGAATAATCCGGATGAAATGCTCCCCTTTTTGGATAATCCCATCCTGTTTAATATTTATAGGGAGTATAAAAACTGGGGGAAGATTCTTAACATAGATTGCGTGGGCCTTTTGAATGAGCTTATCAATAAAGGCCAGGTGAAACAATTCATCCAGGTTGCAGAGGCGCTTCATGACAAGAAGATCGCTGAAATTGCCGATAAAATTTGCGAAAGAAGAGAAACTGCAAAAATTATTCTTATTGCCGGACCTTCTTCCTCCGGCAAGACTACTTTCTCAAAAAAGTTGTGTATACAGCTCAAGGTTTTAGGAAGAAATCCCGTATCGATTTCCTTAGATGATTACTTTCTGCCCCGCGAACAGACGCCAAAGGATGAACATGGGAATTACGATTTTGAATCCCTGGATGCCATAGATATCAAGCTGTTAAATGAACATCTGCTAAAACTTCTGGAGGGTGAAACAGTAACTATTCCCTACTTCGACTTTCATGGAGGAAGAAGGAAAGTTGAAGGGAAACCTCTCAAACTGCCCAGAAGAGCTATACTCATTTTAGAGGGAATTCACGGCCTGAATGACCGGCTTACACCCCTGATTCCAAGGGATCGGAAATATAAGATTTATGTCTCAGCCCTTACTCAGCTAAATCTGGATGATCATAACCGCATTCCAACCACAGATAACCGACTCATCCGAAGAATCGTCAGGGATTATCAGTTTCGCGGACATTCCGCATTAGATACTCTCCTGATGTGGCAATCCGTGCGGAATGGGGAATATCGAAATATCTTTCCTTTCCAGAATTCCGCTGATTCCGCTTTTAATTCGGCGTTGGATTATGAATGTGCCGTTTTAAAGGTATATGCAGAACCCCTGCTGAAAACCGTAAAACCGGACCAGAATGTTTTTCACGAGGCACGCAGGCTTCTCTCTTTTTTAACTGATTTCGCACCCATTCCTTCGAGTTGGGTTCCGGAACACTCCATCCTTAGAGAATTTATCGGGGAAAGCGCCTTTAAGTATTAAGTCTTCTCTTTAAGCTTTTCTGTCAGCATATCCTTGAATTCCGTATCAGGTGTTAAAAACATTAACCCGTATCCGCTCTCAACCTGCTCACCTTCCCCGGTGAATACTTTAGCGGATCTGACAGCTTGAGCCTTTCCTTCGTAATATTTATTTCCATTATAATCCACCAGTATTTCAATATCCTCCCCGAGATCGAAAAGTGAAAGATCTTCAGCGCAAATGAAAATTCCTCCGAGAGATAAGTCTTTACTTTTAAACTCCCAAATAGCACAGTCACCGTTAGGCATAATTTTGCGCACTACAGTAGTAACAACTATTTTCTTTCTGTCCGATTTACGTTTATTTTCCATGTATACCCTCCTTAAACCTTCAGCCTATCTGTATAATCTGGATTATAACTTTTTGTTGAAACTAGTGTCAAATAAATCAGAAAAAGGAAATTGACAGTTTGTGAAACTGTATTATAATGATTGGTATCCGGTTTAGGAGGAACACAATGAAAAAGATCAATACTCTTATTTTAGCTTTTGCAGTAATATCACAACTTACCTGGGGACAATTCTATACAAAGCTTAATCCACAAATTAGAAGGGAACTCGCCGAAGCCTACTACCTTGTCGGTAACCAATATGAAAAAATTGGAGAAGCAGATAAAGGCAGATCATATCGGGAAATGGCTTTCTATATTAATCCGAACCTCGATCCTGATAGTATAAGAAGCGAAGAGCTTCCCACTGCCGCTGCGTTGATAATGCGGAGAGAAGCAAGGCTGCTTACTCCTCCAGAGGAACGTCTGGAATACATTCAGGAGCTTATACGGTCTAAATTCCTGCGCCTGGTTTCGTCTTTCTTAGCCAGTGATACGGAGGCCATGCTGGAACTCTTAGAGGGTTCAATATATCTGACCCGGTTAAATACAGAGATTACACAATCCCAAATTAAAAGCGAGCTGGACCAATTTTTCAGCACAGTCTCGCTAAGCGGGCTCGTGCCCTCTAAGGTCTATGATTTAAGCAGCATGGATATTCGCAAAACACCCTTAACACCGGATGAATGGGGAGACACATATAGCATAGATGTTGATACTCTGATCGATTTCTCCGAATATATCCGTATCTGGGAGAAAAAACAGCGCTTCTTAATTCACTGTTCTGAGAATAGATGGCTGATCCTTGCGATGGGTCAGGGGATTCCGCCGTCCGATTGGGTACCTAAAAGAGCGCCTCAATTAGACGCTGCACCAGGCACTTCAATTCCTCTAACGGGCCCGGGCCAGGAGATTAAAAATGCCTTTCTATCCTGCCTGGCCTATTTCCTGAATAAGGATATTCCTAAGGCAGTGGATTACTTTTCCGAAGAAATTCAAATTCTAAGACTGAACGCCACACTTACAAAAAACGAGATCTCCTCAACTTTCGAAGGGTATATTGAGAATAGAGATTTTTCACAACTCCGATCCGAGGATATTTTAGTAAAAGAAAGCATATTTGTAGAAGACACAGATCAATTTGCAGACATTAAAGACGGGCGTGCTTATCTTCTGAATGTTAAAACTAAATTGGATCTTTCGGAGGAAATACCCTTCTGGACCCGCTTTCAGGAATACTATTTTATAGAGGAAGAGGGGACCTGGAAAATTTTCGCCATATTCTGAATTTCTGAACATAGCCGCATGAATCCGGAAGGCCACGTGAGAACAGAGCGCGGAAAATAGTCACCTTGCTGCATTCCCGGCATACTTTGAATCTTCTGTCATACACAGTACAGAGCTTTGTCTCTTTATCAAGATGAGGGCAGGGAGCACGTAAATTGATTACAATGCCCCGGGGCTTGAATTTTTTTTCATAACAGCAGAGACCACAGCGCTTACAAATCGCCTCCCATTTTTTTCCGTAAATATTCCAGGACAATAGCGATACCTGCTGCAGTTAATGTGTGAGAGGAGCAAAGTAGCCGCTTTCGGTTCTTCCGCTCTTTCGCTGTAGAGTTGCTTCAACCTGTAGATCAATATATCTCAAGCCAAAATCTGGCTCAGAAGGAGACACGAACTTTAACATATACACCGGTGAAATTTGCTCGCTCAATTCTGAAATAATATGCTCGATTCCGCTTGAAGCAAAAAAATTATAATTTTTGCCGCCTGTTTCAGCGCTGATATATGCCAATTCACCTCCTATGCTTTCCGAACCGAAGTTTATAGTATAAAAGCCTATGAAATTATTACGCATATAATTGGTAATCTCAGCCAGGGTGTATTTCTTAAAAGAATCCTCATTCAACTGACCCCGGGTTAAAAACACTATGTATTTTCGGGATTGTCTGGGAATCAATTGAGAGGCTGCCATCCTGACACCCAGATCAAAACGCCATCCGGGCTTAAATCCCCGGACAGGATTGGTTGCAGCGCGCACGGTTTCAAGTCTGGTTGCGCTAAAATCAGATTCAAGAATTGCTTTCCTGCCGGCACTTATAACCTGGAGTGCTCCGAAACCTGAAAGCTGGGTATGGATTGAATTGACAGCACTTTTAAGCTCATTTGAAAATCGACTCATCTGCTGGGAATTCTCCACTAAAACTACGACCTCGATGGGTGCCGGATCTGTATTGGAAAGAACCAGTGAAAGCCCCGCCACCTCACGAAAGGATTCTGTAATTGTGAAATTTTCACTTTGAAGTCCTACAATAGCATTACCCGATCGATCCTCTACAGAAATATCAATGAATACCTCGGGGAAGCCCGTAGAAACTATTCTTTCCACCTCTACATGTAATCCTGTATAGAGGCTGCTCATCTGGGACAGAATAAAAATCTTATTTAAATCAAAATCCACTACATAAAGTTCGCCATTCGGATTAAAGGAGAGATTAGTTATGCGCTTTGCATATGAAGACACATCGCTTAATACCTGCCATATCTCCTGGTTGAGATGAAACTCCAATACACGATTGCCGTCTGCTATCATCAGGGTGTCATGATTTTTAAATGTCATTCCTTCCGGGCCGGTTAAAAAATCTTCCCCAAATGAATGCAGAAAATTCCCGCTCAAATCAAAAACTTCTATTCTCTTCCGCCTTCGGTCCGATACATATACAAACTTGCCCTGGATGGCTATACCGGTCGGCCCGTCAAGCCTGGAGGATGGGGTGATGCCGCGACCAAAAGACAGAATGAAATTCCCTTCCAGATCGTATTTATTTACCCTTGCATTTCCCCAATCCGTAACATAAATATAGCCTTTTCCATCGGTGGCCAGATATTGAGGTCCCAGCAGCATTCCCTTATCCCTGCCCTTACCGGCGAATTTCTTTATTTTATCCCCCTGGAGGGTGCATTTTACCACCTGATTTCTCCCGTATTCAGAGATGAACAGGTACCGACCCTCAACCTCAAGGAGATCGAAGGGTCTATCAAATCCCTCCAGGCCCCCCCTTAGTATATCTTTGACCTGATTATTGGCATCCAGGATGACAATTTCATTGCTGCCAAAGGCGACAACATAGACAGTACCGTCCTTCCGGATATGCACGGACGTTGGCCTCTTTAGAGGATAGTAATCATTCCGATTCGCATCTATTTCATTCGAGATAACATACCTGTCTCCCTGTTCCAGCTCCCTGCCCAATTCTCTTCTATAAGAGATTACCTGAACCCTGTTCCTCAATAGGGAATCTCCCTGGCCTGAATCTAAAAGATATTTCCATTCATTCAAGGCAGCTTCCTCAAATCCGGATTTATACAGAGACCTGCCCAACCATATTCTAGTTAAAGTACTGGAAGGCTTGTAACTTAATGCTTTTTCTAAAGATAACACTGAATCATTATAATAGCCGTTATGAAAGGCCCGTACTCCCCAGCGAAAATTCTCTTCCGCTTTAGCCCTGTCCATATCGAAATCTAAAGCGGGCAGACCTATAGTAAACACGGAAAGTAGAGCGAGAATAAATAATTTTTCCTTTTTTATAATCACAGGAATATTGTACACGAATCAGGCGAATTTATCTATTGTGTGTGTTTCGATCTTTTTTAGATTGATATTTCCCTTTAGGCCTAAATAAAGAATTGATTTTATCTCTTGCAGCTTTATAACGGAATCAGCAGCAGAGTTTTTTATGTCACTGTGTATAATATTTGAGGGAATGTTCTCTATATTCATCCCCACCTCCTTTTTATCTATCGACAAAAACTGCCAGATACATTAGCAATTGAATTTCTCTACAAGCTTACAAAATGGGCGTCCTTGTACCTCTCTTCTATCTCATGATTTGCAGGATGAATGAGTATGGGGGACAAGGAAATATTTCCCGATTGTATTGTACGGAAATCTGATCCTTCCTCCATTTCAGAATCAGGAATTGGACCATCAATATAACAGTACATATCGCCATTTGGGGCTTTGAATCTGTACAATTTATCTTTATAAATCCTTCGTGTCGGGAAAGTCACTTTTGGGGATGAGTCTTCATTAATATTGCCAGGAAAATTAATGTTTAAAAAATGGTCTTTATCCCATAGTGAGCAGAAGAGCTTTAAGTTTCTTGAAATAAATTCAATCGGATATTTTAGGTGAAAGGGAGGGTTAAAAGCATTTAATGAACAGGCCAAAGCAGGCATACCCATTAATGCCGCCTGCCGGGCTGCGGCAGCCGTCCCGGAATAGACAATATCCGTTCCCAGGTTGGGTCCCAGATTGATTCCGGAAATAACCAAATTCATTCTTTCACGCAGGAATCCCATACAGGCCATCATAACACAGTCCGCCGGGCTGCCATCACTTGAATAATCCCGTTCACTTAACCTTTTCATTCTTATGGGAGCATGCAGGGTTATGGAATGAGAACTGCCGCTTCGATTGCCTTCCGGAGCAATAACCCATATCTCATGCTCCTCTACCAGTGCCTTCTTAAGCTCCTGAAGACCCGGGCTGTCAATTCCGTCATCATTAGTTAATAAGATTTTCATAGATTATCTTAGCACCGCCTGAAGGCTTGCAGATGAAGGTTTCTGGCTTGAAGCTGAAAATTCGTTCATAGAGTTCAATCCTGGATTTATATACCGGTATGGCTTTCTCCTCAATTAGTGTCACAGTACACCCCCCGAATCCCGCCCCGGTCATTCGAGAACCATACACGCCCTCTGTTTCCCAGGCTCTTTTTACCAGCCAGTCCAGCTCGGGGCATGAGACTTCGTAAAGGTCTCTTAAGCTTTCATGGGAACGGCTCATCAGTTTACCAAAATACACTATATCCCTTCTACTCAGTGCCAGTTCTGCCTCAAGGACCCGGGCGTTTTCCTCCACCACATGCACACATTTCCTGCGAGTCGACTCTGGGATCAAACCCATACTATCCCGAAGATCTTCCTTTGTATAATCCCGTAAGGCGGTTCCGGGTTTTTTTAAGTTTAAGATACTAACACATTTTTCGCATTCCGCCCGGCGTTGGTTATATTCAGAATCAACTAATCCACGGGGGACATTTGAATTAGTAATAAGAATTTTAACATGGTTCAGATTTAAAGGTATATGCCGGTATTCCAAACTGCGGGTATCCAGGAGCATGGCATGGCCCTCTTTAGCCATACAGGAAATAAACTGATCCATAATACCGCAACGGACGCCTACGAAGTTGTCCTCAGCCTCCTGAGCCAGTCTGGCCAGGTACGGACCGAAAAGATTTAAATCAAACAGCTTCTGAAGGGCATATGCGGTGGCAATTTCAAAAGCCGCTGAAGAGGAAAGACCGGCCCCTTGAGGAATATTTCCCTTTACAGTAAAGCTGATCCCCCCCAAATTATAGCCCCTGCTTAATAAAACACTTATCACACCCTTAGGATAATTTGCCCATCGATCCTCTTTTTTAAAACGAAGGTTAGATAATGCCGCCCGTTTTCGATCCTGAAAATCAACAGAGTAAAATCTAAGATGCTGGTCTTTCCGTCGCGATACAGCTACAAAAATAGTAAAATCAATGGCCATAGGAAAGACAAATCCATCATTATAATCCGTGTGTTCACCGATCAAATTAACCCGACCTGGAGCAGTGGCTATAATTTCCGGCTCTTCGCCATACTCTTCCCTGTGGCATCTAATCAGATCATTCATTAATGACTCCGCTGGTTTCCCCTAAGAAAATGGTATATGCTATTGTGTGAACATTTTAATTGAAATAATAAAAGAATTCAATAAAATGCATCAAATCTGTCGATGAGAATAGAGTATGCAGGAAAAAGATTTACAGTACGGCGAACGGATAAATTATGAAGCAGGTATGTGCCTGTACAAGGCGGGAGATGCACTTGAGGAAAAACCGATATATTATATAATTGCAGGTTTAGTTAAGATTGAAATAAGTATTGCTGACGGCTCAATATTTCCTCTCTACCTTTTACCCGACTCGGTTTTCGGACTGATAGAGCCTCTCCTGGACTGTCCTCGCTTAACCACTGTCTACTGCATGGAAAAGAGCTTATTATACCGCTGGGACAAGGAAAACTTTGATATGGCTTCCGGCGTTTCCTGGGAACTCGCTCTAAATACTATAACCATTCTTACCCAGAGGCTGCGTATACTCAATGCTGAGTTTGGAGAGAAAATCGGATTAGTTGGAGATAGAGTATAAAAATGAGTGGTTCCAATTATAGAGACATCATGAAAATTGCCTTCCAGGCAGAAGAGGCAATAAACGAAGAAATTATATCCAGGTTCGGGAAAAAGTATCCGGATAAAACAATCCTCATTAAAGAGGGAGAGATCAAGCAGGAGATATATTGGATAATCTCAGGTGAAGTCTATATTACACGAAAAATGGGTAAAAAATACAAGGTCCTGGCAACAGTAGGTAAGGGTGAATTGATCGGTGAAATGAGTTTTTTTGATAAATCTGTTCGTTCAGCCACCGTAATCGCCAAAGGCCCTGTTGAGGCTTTGGTTTTTCCAAAAGAAAGCTTTTCAGATATATTCTCTGCCAGTCCTCAATGGACCAAACGATTGCTTTTAGCACTCTCATCCAGAATCCGATATATGATTGAAAAACTAAATAAACTATAATATTTTTACACCATGAAGACCAGACTCATTGGGCTCACTGTTTTTTCATCGTTCCTGTTCGCCCTGGCCCTTCCGAATGAGTTATTCTATTACGGCAGCCCATTCCTCGGTTTGTTCTGTCTGTCTCCCTTTTTCATGGCTCTCACCATGTCACCTTCATTCGGATTTGCTTCTATATTAGGGATTATTTTCGGCGGACTCTCTACTCTGCTTTCTAATTACTGGCTGCTCTTCTTCCAGGATTTCGCCATCTGGACCTTAAGCGGTGTTGTATTGGGCTACATGGGCTATAATGCCCTGCTTGCTCCCATGCTCTATGGTCTGGCCCGTACTCATCCCCGCTACCGGCCATTCATACTGGCCATGACCTGGACTGTATATGAATATTTCAAGTCTGTGGGTTTTCTGGGTTACCCCTGGGGATTGATTGCCTATCCTGTGCACGAAATACTTCCCTTTATACAATTTATCGATATCACCGGACTCTGGGGTCTCTCCCTGCTAATGTCAATGATCAATGCTGTTATTTCAGAAGGTTTGATATGGAAATGCATGGGGCGTGATAGTGTTGGGCTGCATAAGGGCAGCTGCCCTTCGCTGCTTTGGCGCAGTCAGCTGTTGTTCACGGCTGTGCTGGTTGCCTTAAGCTTTATATATGGATTATTTCGTATGAAAATGGATATCCCCATAACAGCTACAGCCAGGATTTTATTAATCCAGCAGAATATCGATCCCTGGCTGCAGCAGCCTGCCATGGAGAGCGTAAGGACTAATCAACAGCTCAGCAGGCAGGGATTGAAGGAGGCTGATCAGAAACCTGATCTTGTAGTCTGGAGTGAAAATTCCGTTCTCTACCCCCTATTGGGAAATGAGCTTTTCTTTAAGCAAAATCCTAAAGGAGATCCGCTTATCCCTTTTTTTATCCAATCTGATACTTACTTTCTCTTCGGATCTCCCGTAGTTTTAGACCGGGAAAAGGATACAGCCATGAATTCCGTTCTGCTTGTCTCTCCAGAAGGAAAAGTTATAGATTATTACGGCAAACAGCATCCCGTCCCAATGGCTGAAAGCGTTCCCTTCTGGGATGTTAAATTTATTCGGGATTTTTTTTCTGAGGTAATAGGACTCCGTGCAGTCTGGACAATGGGCGATCGAAATACTATTTTCAAGCTGCCTCTAAGTGCTAATCAGAATGTACACTTCGCCACTCCAATATGTTTTGAAGATGCCTTTTCCGATCTCTGTCGGAGGTTTATTTTGGAGGGAGCGGATCTCTGGATAAATCTTACAAATGACTACTGGTCCAAAACCGTCTCTTCAGAAGTTCAGCACTATGTTGTGGCCAAATTCAGAGCCGTGGAAAATAAAAGAGTCTTAATCCGCTCGACCAATGGCGGTGTTACCGTAATCGTGGGTCCTAAAGGGGAGGAGATTGCCAGGCTTCCCCTGTTTACACCGGCCTATTTAAACGCCCGGGTACCTGTCTTTAAGGAAAAGAAATTAACCCCATATACCCGATTTGGCGATTATCTACCATTCCTGCTTATGTCAGTACTATTCATCCTGATTCTAAAGCATCCATAAATATGCTATGATTGAAATAAAAAGAAGGTCCAGGATGTCGTGTTCACTTGAAACAGGGCAGGTCTCAATACGGTTCTATGAAGAGCTGAATTTCTTTCTCGCCAAAGATAAGCGGAAAACAAGATTCAAAACACAATTTTGGTTTGGGGATACTATAAAAGCCCTGATTGAATCGCTTGGCATACCCCATACAGAGGTGGATTTAATCCTGGTTAATCAAAATTCCGTGTCTTTCAGCTATCAATTGAAAAATGGCGACAGGGTGAGTATTTACCCGGTATTTGAATCTTTTAATATCGCATCCCTGACAAAAGTACGGCCCGAGCCCTTAAGGGAAACAAAGTTCATTCTTGATGTGCATCTCGGGCGACTGGCTCGATACTTGCGTATGCTCGGATTTGACACTCTCTACGCCAATTCTTACGATGATGAAACACTCTCCCGGATTTCTAAAGCGGAGCGGCGAATTGTATTAAGCCGTGACAGGGGCCTGTTAAAAAGAAGGATTATTACACATGGCTATTGCATTAGATCGCACAACCCGTCTGAACAGTTGATTGAAGTGATTAAGCGTTTTGATCTGAATCAAAATCTTAATCCGTTCTCCCTCTGCCTGGAATGTAACGAAGCTCTCCTTAATATTACTAAGAAAGAAATTCAAGCCAAAGTCCCACCTTTAGTGTTTAGCAGGTATAACAGTTTCTGCGTTTGCCCTGCCTGCCATCGAATTTACTGGAAGGGCAGCCATTGGGAGCGCATGAGACATAGCGCGGCCTTCGGCAGCATCTAAATGTATCTTTTTAGAGATTAATCTTTAATATTATACCTCTTCTTAAAGCGCTCTACGCGGCCCGCCGTATCGACCAGTTTCTGTTTTCCGGTAAAAAAAGGATGACATTTTGAGCATATCTCAACTTTGATATCCTTTACGGTCGAACGGGTTTCTATCTTGTTCCCACAAACGCAGGTGATTGTGGTCATTTCATATTTAGGATGAATTCCTTTTTTCATTACTACCGCACCTCTTTCTTGATCCTCAAGTTCTGAGGGTCAAACTTCACTCCCGTTTGAGGTATTCATGGACCTCAGGAATGCCTCATTATTCTTAGTCTTACGCATTTTGTCAATGAGCAGCTCAATTATCTCAGCATCATCCATGGGATTTATTACTTTTCTTAAGACCCATACTTTATTCAATACCTCTTCAGTCAGGAGGAGCTCCTCTTTTCGAGTAGCTGATCTTTTGATATTGATGGCTGGGTAAAGCCTTCGGTCTGAGAGGCGGCGGTCCAGATTTATCTCCATATTCCCGGTACCTTTAAACTCCTCGAAAATCACCTCGTCCATCCGGCTGCCTGTATCAATAAGGGCTGTAGCCACAATGGTCAGGCTGCCTCCCTGCTCAATGTTACGGGCGGCTCCAAAAAAACGCTTGGGTTTATGCAGAGCATTGGAATCCACACCCCCGGATAGGATTTTACCGGAGGCCGGAACAGTCTGGTTGTAGGCGCGTGCTAATCTGGTTATAGAATCCAAAAGTATAATTACATCGCGCTTATGCTCAACCAGGCGCTTAGCTTTCTCAATTACCATTTCCGCTACCTGGACATGACGAATTGCCTGCTCATCAAAGGTCGAGGACACGACTTCTCCCTTCACGTTTCTCTGCATATCCGTCACTTCCTCAGGTCTCTCATCTATAAGCAGGACAATCACAAATATTTCCGGATGATTGGTTGTAATGGCATTGGCAATCTGTTGCAAAATAATAGTCTTACCGGTAAAAGGAGGAGAAACAATAAGTCCTCTCTGTCCCTTGCCAATAGGACAGAAGAGATTAATCATCCTTGTCGAGATAACCTTACCATCTGCCTCAAGATTAATCAGTGTATCCGGATAGAGGGGAGTTAGATTATCGAAGGGGATTCTGCTTTGAGCCTCCTCCGGATCACTAAAATTGACACTCTCAATCCGAAGCATGGCGAAAAAGCGTTCTCCCTCTTTCGGCGGCCTTATCTGCCCGGAAACCGTATCTCCTGTCTTCAGATTGAAAAGCCGTATCTGGGATGGAGAAATATAAATATCATCAGGGCCGGGAAGATAACTATAATTGGGAGATCGTAAAAATCCATAGCCGTCCGGGAGAATTTCCAGCACGCCATGGGCATAGATTAAACCATTCTGATTGGTATGCGCTTTTAATATTGCAAAAATGATCTCTTGTTTCTTCATGGATATCAAATTCTCATGTCTAACCCCCATATCGGCTGCCAGGCTTCGAAGCTTCGGTAAACTCATAAGGGTCAGATCATTGATCTTCATCCTATCCCGTTCTTCCCCCTGGGCGACCTTATGGACATCTTCATCGGAAATTTTAACCCTGCTCCTATCGGGTGTGCGGGGTCCCTTAATATCAGATATGTCCGAAGCAGCAGGGGCAGGAGTATCATCGACAGTGGCAGTTTCCTCTATTTGCTCAGTATAACTGCCTGATGGATTTTCATCTTCTTCTTTTATCAGCTCGACCCGTATCTTTTTTTTACGCACTCTTTTTCTGGATTTTTTCACTTCTGCTGCTTTAGTCTCAGGATCCGCTTTCTTTTCAGTAGAGATACCTGTATTGCCTTCATCACTCATCCCGGAAGGATCCTGATCTGTTTCTGACTCTTCGATATTAAACTTTGCAGGCGAGGATTCAGTAAATCCAAGCTCCTTCTGAGAGCTACTCGCCCCCTCACTATCTCCATTGTTATTACTGGAGGGATTCTTTTTCCGGATGATAGTCATTTATCACTCCATTATGTCATTTTCTGTTTTTTTATTTAATCCAGGGCATGAGTCTATTTTTTGGATATATATCGGCTTGTTAAATATTACAATATATTATATTAACAATTCCCGCAACTGTCAAGCTAAAGATTTTTATTCCCAGGGACCGCTTAAATAAGGACAATCCCTCTCTAATACCAGACATTCGGTTATAAGAAGGGCGGAGATTGCCGTTCTCCTCCGAATCATCTCCCTGCTGCCGGGAAAATGATATTTCTGATAAAGTTCCTTACCCGATACTTTTCTTGCTGATACCCAGACAGTGCCCACCGGTTTTTCCGGACTCCCGCCATCCGGACCGGCAATCCCTGTTACGGCTAAAGACACATCCGCACCGGAGCGCTTCAATATGCCCTCTGACATGGCGGATACTACTTCCCTCGAAACAGCCCCATAATGCTCAATCAATTCAGGATCTACACTTAAAAGACTCTCCTTTGCGGAGTTCGAATAAACAACCAAACTGCCCCATAAAATTTCGGAACTACCCGGAATGTCGGTGATGAGCTTACCCAGAAGACCACCGGTACATGATTCAGCCAAAGCAATCCTCATCTTTCGCTCTTTTAAGGCTTCAAATAGCATATAATTCGGCTTGACATCACCTCTTCTTATCCGAACCTGGCTGAACTCCTCTTCCAATCCCCGGAAGGCTTTCTCCTGGTCTGATAATGAACCTCCTCTGAAGGAAACGATAATCCGATCCTCAGCAACCCGGGTCCCCCAGGTGACGGCTTTCTTCCGGTGCTTTTGAAGGGCTTCCTCCAGCACGGATTCAGGAATCATCAGAACTGTGGTTTTAAGTTCCTCAAGAATATGGAGGTGCATCTCTTTTGACAACAGGGGAGCAATTTGTCTGTGAAACATGGGTTCAAGTTCTTTCGGCGGACCGGGCAGGGCTATGACTAAAGTTTTTCTTATCCATCCATAAAATGCCGGAGCCGTTCCATTATAATTCTCTATGACCTGAAAACCCTCAGGTATATAGGCCTGCTTTTTATTCGTGTCTGATATCTTCCTTCCGGTGAACCTGCATAATAAAGTTTCCCAGATCTTTTCTTTAAACTTCAGCTTCACCCCGGCTGTCTCGGCAACAATTTCCCGGGTCAGATCATCTGAAGTTGGACCTAATCCTCCGGTAATGAGTACCAGGTTGCTATCGCCTAAGGCTCTGTTCAATTCCTCAAATATTATGCTTTTAGTATCCGGAATCTGGACACTGCGGATGGTTAAAAAACCTAAATATTTTAATTCTGCACCGAGAAATCGAAAATGAGTATTTAATATGACTCCTTCTGTGAGCTCTGTGCCTACAGAAATAATTACGGCTTTAGTTTGTTCAGACACGTTGAATAGCTTTCTTGACCTGTTCAACCTTAGAGGAGAAAATATCTATACCGTCGGAATTCGTGATCATCTCACATTTACCGTCGAAAATCACGCCGTCTGCAATCTTTAGTTTTGCCGTTCGTATATTGCCAAAGACCTGTCCTGTATTTAGCATTTCCAATTTTTCACTTGCTTCAATGTTGCCACGGACAATACCACCGATGACAATGGATCCAACCTTTATATTGGCCTTCACCACTGCGCCATTCTCAATATAAAGAAACCCGGAAGACTCGATCTCACCTTCAAATCTGCCGTTGATTTTCAGGGATTCACTGAATTTTAATGAGCCGTTGAATTTAGTTTCCTTTCCTAATGTCGTAGTAATCTTCTCAATGCCTTTAAGTTCATTATTCTTTGACATATTTCCTCTACTTGGTTTTCATAACAAATACACCGTCCCAGTCCTCAGGAGGCGGATTTTCAATATAATGCTTACAGCGGGCATGATACACCTTGGAAGGACCATCCTCAGCGTCCAGACTCAACGCTTTGGCAAAACTATCTCTTGCTTTTTTAAACTGCATAAGTTTATAATGTTTCCTTCCTTCAGCAAAATATTCAAGTACCTTCTTTTTCGTTTCAGAGATCATGGCTGCACCTCATCACTATTTCTCTGGCGTTTCTTCCAATTTCTGAGATGCTTTTGTAATCTTTTCTCAAGATCTTCTAAGGAAAGATCGCCCCTCTTGATCTTGGCTCCTTTCATCTGGAGCTCATCGATCTCATCTTGAAGCCCCTTGAGTGTAGCAAGAATTTCCTCAGCCTCATTCCTTACCATCTCGATAAGCTCCACTACCTGGTCTTTTTGGGATGGGTCCAATTTCTCTGCCGCGGAAATCAATTCAGAAATCGGCTTTTTTATATGATGGGTAAAAAAGATCAGAGAATTGTTTAAGGACTCAACCACCGCGATTCTCCGTTCGCGCCGGGTAACCTGTCTGGCCAATTCACGATTCCTCAAAACTGCTCGTATTCTGGCCAAGACTTCAGAAAAATTAAATGGTTTGGTTATATAATCGTCCACACCAAGTTCCAGGCCCTCGATCTTATCCTTTACATCATCCAAAGCTGAGAGCATTATAATAGGCAGATGACGGTACCTTCTATACTCCTTATCACGTTTAAGTTTCTTGGTAACCTCCCAGCCGGATAGTTTTGGCATAATATTATCCAGAATTAACAGATCGGGATCTGTCCTCACAATCATCTTAAGCGCATCTTCACCATCAACTGCTTTCTCCACATTAAAACCCAGCTTGCTGAGCATAACATTAAAAAACTCAAGATTAATGGGCTCATCATCAACAATTAAGATCTTACCTTTTAACTTCATAACTTTTACCCTCGAATCATTTTCCTAAACTTATCATTTCTTGTCAATCCTTTTTTAATCTCGGCAGCCATGACGCCCGGTTAAGAAATAGGAATAAACGTCTATATCAATTAAGTTACTTGAATACTAATGAAATATCGATCAACAGGTCCGGAAGGATCTTTACAGAAACCTTAGCTCCTGAATCATAGACTGCCGGACGGCCGTAGCGCTTTATCTCTTCCAGGAGATAGACCCAGATAATTCGCTCTGTGGGATGTACAATCCAGTACTCGCGAACTTTATGCTTTTCATATAGAGCAAGTTTCTCAATATTATCCCGTGAGGCTGTGGCCGGAGATATTACCTCTATAACTAAGTCGGGAGCACCCCTGCATCCTGCATCATCCAGCTTTTGGGAGTTACAAATTACGACAAGGTCGGGCTGTACAACAGTAGCTATTTTTTCATCCGCCTCATTTGCCTCCGGCAGCCGTACATCAAAGGGAGCCGAATAAACATCACACTTTTTATCGGTTAAATAATTGGCAAATTGGCGAAAGATCTCTCCTACAATTTTTTGATGTACTCTGCTTGGGGCAGGGCTCATGCAGTAAGGGACACCGGCGATAAGCTCCCATCGCTCATCATTCTCCCATTTACAATAATCTTCATAAGTGTAGCGTCGATTATGCCCGATCTCAGTGGAACTCATAGTTGCTCAATTATAGTGAGCTTATCAAAATCTTTCAACGGTGGTGATGCGATTCCGGGTAGATTCGGTCGGTTACCTGCCCGGGGCCTACACAGACTACTCTGCAGGTGGCCTTTCGCTGGATAGGTTTTCAAAGCTCACAGATATAATTAATACTCGCCTCAAGAGCGGCTTTTAGCTCCTCAGGGCGCAGATTCTGAACTTCTCTTGAAAAAGGCTCAAAGGAAATGTCCCCCTGATAGCCGAGGCTATAGAGCAGCTCGATCTGTTCCCTGCTCTTCAATAGATCTCGATAAGTTACAAGAACCCGGTGATCATCCCGGTTCTCTGCAGCGGATTGGGGCTCTTCTACGCCGGATATGTGAACAAGACCTGTATAAGAGATATCGTAATCGTTTTTCATAGTAGAAGATGTATCCGGGCCCAGATAATGGTGGAATGTATCATGAACAGTCTTATAAATGGGGAAACCGGCCTCCTGAATAATCTTCTGTGCGACTGCTATTGAATTGAGAGAGCTTTCCGGAAAGCCCAAAGGCTCAACATAACCAAGGAGGCCGCTGTCAATAAACAAGGGGCCGAAAGTTTTAAGGGCTGTTACGGTCTCTGAAAAAATCAGGTTCTCATCCCGGCGGTCGTTGGGGTCGTTACTGGGGCATAACACGATGGCTTCACATTTGATCGAGCGGGCAAGTGCGATTAATTCTTTTAGCTCTTCGGTCAGTTTTGACAGGAATGAGGCGAGGTTAAACTTCTGAAGAGCATTAATGGCCAGGACCTTCAGAGAGTAATAATCCAGGAGTTCTCTCACCTGTTCCGGCTCATAATCATCGATGATTCCCCGATCGGTTAGATCATGAGGACCTTCCAGGTCGTTACGCAGCTCCACCTTGTGTAACCCGAGATCAGCCGCTAATTGGAAAAAATCTTCCAGTTTCGCTTTGGGGTAAATGATTCGGTTTAAAGCAAAACGGCTTTTATCCGGCATACGCTTTCTCTCTATTCTCCCGGCTATCAATTATTACAGGTAGAAACTGAACCGTCAAGCAAGAGATAAACTGCTTAAGGAAATCATCCCGCTGCCAGGTCTGTCTGTTTATGATATTACCTTAAAGTCGAGATCATTTATTTTTCTTACTTTGTTGGATTGACTACAGGCAGCACCAGGTATAAATTATTATAAACGTTTACGAGCAACTTTATCTTTAGACTATTACTTATCAGGCAACAGATGCTGATGAATGAGGCTTTTCCCACCTATGAAAGTTACAATTAAGGATATTGCCCGAAGAGAATGATAGACTGAAAGATGAAATACGACCTTACCTTCCTGGGGCACTACACCAAAGATACCATCGTATCCCCTGCCGGTACACGGGTTATAGACGGGGGCGCCTGTATCTACGGTGCTCATGTGGCCGTCAGGATGGATCTGAACACCGCTGTAGTAACCCGTCTTGCCAGGGAAGACTTCCGTGTATTGGAGGAGCTGAAAGCCCTGGGAGTAGATGTTTTTACCCGGGACACGCCTGTTTCCACCTGTCTGCGTCTGGAATATCCGTCTGCAAACCTGGATGAGCGGATGATTTATGTTTCCAGTTCAGCCGGTGCATTTACGCCTGAGGAGGTAAAGGGGCTGAACAGCCGGACTATAGTGATCGGGGGATCTATCCGCGGAGAAATACCCCCTGAGGTTATGGAGACACTGGCCGGAAGTGGATCTCGTATAGCCCTGGATGTCCAGGGATTTGTCCGGGTTGCCAGGCAAGGAAAACTGCTCTATGAACAGTGGCCGGAGATTGAATCCGTTCTGCAGCACGTTAATATTCTTAAGACCGATGCCGTAGAAGCGGAGATGCTAACCGGCGTCAAAGACCTTCGGAAAGCAGCATGGATTCTAAGCGATTATGGACCTGAAGAGATCGTGTTGACCCATAGGAATGGACTGCTGGTGTACGCCGGAAACAGATATTTTGAATATAGCTTTTTCCCTAAAAAAATAGTCGGGCGCAGCGGCCGGGGCGATACATGCATAGCTTCCTACGCGGCTAGAAGGATTAATTTTACTCCCCCCGAGGCTGCGGTTTGGGCTGCGACAATCACCAGCCTCAAGCTAGAAGCTGAAGGTCCGTTTAATCGGGATATCCACCAGGTGGAAGCCCTGATCCAGGAGAAGTATTTACGCACTTAACAGTTTTCAATAACCATCCGGTCTAGAGTTCCATTGCTCTTGACAGGTAGAATATAAAAATGCTACATTATGAGAGCGTTTACAATAAGTTTCATTAATATATACGGTGGGATGCATCAAAGTAGCATTAGAAATAAAAATGTAACTCTTGAGGATGTGGCCAGGCACTGCGGGCTTTCCAGGGCGACCGTATCCCGTGTCATCAACAGGGAGGGAAATGTCAGGCCTTATACCGCACAAAAGGTAAAAGAGGCTGTTGAAGCATTGGGGTATACACCCAATTTTATGGCCAGGGCACTCTCAGGGGGAAATAAGAATATGATAGCAATCCTGCTTCCCGATGTGGCCGTTCCCTACTATGCTAATTTATTGGAGGGCGCTGACGAGGTGGCGGAGGAGAAGAACTACCACCTGCTCATACAAACAAGGGAGTATAAGAAATCCGTTCTCAATCTGATCGAGGAGCAGAGAGCGGACGGTTTTATAATCAGGAATTCCGGCGATCCTGCGGTCGACCGCACCATTATCAGGCAGCTAAACAAACACAATCTTCCCTTTATCTTCATCGGAAAACCCATTAATGAAGAGGTGCTTTCTATTGTCGTGGATAACGTGGGCGGAGCCAGAGAGATGGCTCACCACTTTGTCGAACATAACTTCAAGGGAATCCTCTTTATAACCGGGCCGCCGAAAAAGATCGATTCCCAGGACAGGATCTACGGCTTCAAAATGGGCTTGAGCGAGAGAGGGGTGGACCCGGAATCGATCTTTTACACAGAAGGTGATTTCACCAGAGAGGGAGGATACAGGGCTGCAGCAGAGTTCTTTTCTGCAAACTCTGCAGAGGCGGTATTTGCGGCAAACGATCTGATGGCCCTGGGTGTGCTGCACTATTTTTATGAAAAAGGCATGAATGTGCCCAAAGATGTCGCGGTTGCCGGCTTTGACGATGATTTCTTTTCCGAGTTCCTCTGTCCGCCTCTGACAACGGTGCGGCAGCCCATGTCCGAAATCGGAGCGGTTGCCGTAGAAAATCTTATTCTTATGCTGGAGGGCTCTGCAGTCAGAAAATCAAGGATCATTCTTCCAACAAGACTCATGATCAGAAAATCATGCGGGTACGCATGAGATAAATAAATAACTGGCGCAAGGAGCGTCCCTCTACAGAGACAGCGCTGGACTGGACCTTGTGGGATGCATAGCGTCAGAAAGGAAGGTTTTTATGAAAAAGTTTCTGCTCGTTCTTTTCATTGCGCTGCTGGCTGTGCAGGCATTCTCAGCAGCCCAGCAGGAGGAAAAGAAGGTCCTCATCTATGCGGCCCTGGATGAGAAAACTGCCAATGAGCTGGCCAGGGCTTTTACGGATGAAACCGGAATCCAGGCTGAAGTGGCTCTGCAGATTGAGCAGGCCGGAACGATTTCCGCCAGGATCAAAACCGAGGCTTCCAATCCTCGGGCGGACGTGTTTATCGGCGGAAATTGCAACTACCATACCGATCTTGCCGACGGGGGATTTCTGGCCCAGTATGCTTCACCTGTGGTGAAGCAGGCAGGGATCTCCAGCCAGTTCATGGACTCAAATGGATACTGGACAGGCTGGTACCTGGGGGCGCTGTGTATGCTCTACAATGAAAAGCGCTATAAGGAGGAAATCGCCCCGAAGGGGATTAACCCCCCCAGCACCTGGGATGATCTGTTGAATCCCGCATACAAAGGGGAGGTCATAGCCTCCAATCCGGCAACCACAGGAGGGGCCTACCTGATGATGGCGGCTCAGATCTTCCGCCTGGGAAGCGAGGAGGCAGGGTTTGATTTCATCCGCAAGCTTCATCCCAACGTAGCCCAGTACACCAAAGGAGCAAACGGATCCATTCCTCTGGTGAGCCATGGGGAGGCGATTGTCGGCTTTGCCTGGGGTCATGATACACTGAAACAGAAAATCCAGGGAAATCTGCCCATCGTGGTTGTATTTCCGGAAAACACCGGCTTCGAGATCGGGGCAGCCTCTATTCTTAAGGGAGCTCCTCACCTCGAGCCGGCACAAAAATTCATTGACTTTCTGCTCTCTACGACAGCCGGAAAAATCAACGCCAGAAACGGCTACCGCTATCCTGTTAGAAAGGGAGTGGATCTTCCGCAAGGAACCCCTGATTTTGAGAGTCTCTCCTTTGCTCCCTGGGATCTGAAAATTGCGGCTAAAAATGTCGATGCCTGGAAAAAGAGGTGGGCTCAAATAACCGGTAAGTAAGCTCATCAGAGTTTGCGGGAAACAGGCGGGCTTGATGTCTGTCTGTTTCCCGGCCTCCAGATACATGAGAAGAATCTTACGGGAGCCGTTTTTACTTTTAATACTCACGGGGATAATACTGTGCCTGCTTATCTTCGTTGCCTATCCCATGATCAGAGTATTCAGTTACCCCTCCCTCAAAGATTTTGTGCAGGTCCCACAGAATATACGCTACTTAAGAGCGATCAGGAACAGCCTGCTAATGGTTGTGCTTTCTACCTCCACGGCCACACTCATCGGATTTCTCTTTGCCTATACGATCACAAGAACGGATGTGCCTTTAAAGAAAGTCTTAAAAGTTATCTCCATCCTGCCCCTCTTTTCTCCCCCCTTTATGGTTGCCTTCAGCTATTTGATGATGTTCGGCAAAAATGGCCTGATAACGGCTCAGCTCTTAGGCTTGAGAGTGAGCATCTTCGGCTGGCACGGCCTGTGGCTTTCAGAGACTATAGCGTTTTTCCCGGTGGCTGCTCTGATTATGGAGGGGGTGCTTCAGTCCATTGCTCCCAGCCTGGAATATGCGGGCAGGAATCTCGGGGCCACGGGCTTTAAGCTGTTCAGGACCATAACGCTGCCTCTGGCCAGGCCGGGTGTGGCGGGAGCAGCGCTGCTTGTTTCCATTCTAATCCTGTCAGATTTCGGGAACCCCATTATGATTGCCGGTGATTTCTCGGTTCTGGTTACAGAAGCCTGGATGCGGGTTGAGGGCTGGGGGGATGTTAGAGGAGCGGCTGTTTTATCCTCAATCCTGCTGCTTCCATCCTTAATCATCTTCATGATTCAGCGCTACTGGGTCAGGCAGAGATCGTACGTCACAATTACGGGAAAGATCACCCAGGTGGAAAAGGAACCTACCAGGTGGTACATCAAATGGACTCTCTTTTCCTTATGTTCTATAGTAGCGGTCATGATCCTGCTAGTTTATGTTGCCCTGCTAATAGGAGCTTTTGTTAAAGGATGGGGATTTGACTGGACCCTTACGACGAATTATGTGAAGAGCATCTTTTCCAGGTCTCCGGAGCTGATGCACAGTCTCACTTTTGCCGTTATTGCCGGCTTTGCAAGTTCCCTCTTTTCCATGACAGCGGCTTATCTTGTCTCGCGAAAAAGATTCTTATTAAGAAAATTCGTTGATTTCACCTGTATCCTCCCGGCAGCTATTCCGGGCATATTCTTCGGCATAGGCTATTCCATTGCCTTCACCCGGCCTCCGATTGACCTTTACGGCACGGCATCCATCATTATTCTCAGCATGATCTTCTGGAACGTATCGATGGGCTATCAGACAGGGATCGGCACCTTCCAGCAGATATCTCCCTCGTTGGGGGAAGCTGCCGCCAATCTTGGAGCGAGCAGCATGAAGATATTCCGACAGATCGAAGCTCCCCTGATAAAGACTTCATTTTTTTCCGCTTTTGTGGTTTCCTTTATAAGGGCAATCACAACCTTGAGCGTTATCGTGTTTCTGTCCACCTCGCGCAATGTAGTGGCCACCTTTACCATTATGAACCTGGTGAGCGATGGTTTTTACGGCAAAGCGGCGGCTCTAACCAGTTTTCTGCTGGTCATCGCTTTTGCGGTTCTTGGTCTTGCCAAACTGGTAATAGGCAAGAGGATGGAGCTGTTCAGAGTTTAGCCTGAAGGAAAAGAGGATGGGAGAATATCACATCAGAATCGTCAATGTAAACAAGAGCTTCGGACCTGTTGAGGCTCTGAAAAACGTTTCGATCGATATCCCGCGAGGAAACTTTACCACCTTCTTAGGCCCTAGCGGCTGCGGTAAGACGACCATGCTAAGAACCATTGCAGGATTTTACGAGTTGAAAGAAGGAGAGATATATATCGGAGAGCGGCTCATCAACAGGGTTCCTTCCCATCAGAGAAACGCCATTATGGTTTTTCAAGATTACGCTCTTTTCCCCCATATGAATATTGGTGAGAACATAGCATACGGCCTGAAAATCAAAAAGATTCCCAATGAGGAGATCAAAAGCAGAGTTGAAAAAACAACCAGCTATCTGGGTATTCAAGGTCTTGAAAAGCGCAATCCCGGCCAGATCTCGGGCGGCCAGCAGCAGCGGGTAGCCCTGGCCAGAGCCCTGGTCATGGAGCCCGAGGTTCTCCTTCTGGATGAGCCTTTATCCAATCTCGATGCCAAGCTTAGAATGAATATCAGAGCCGAGCTCAGGCAGATTCAGAAGCGTCTCGGCATTACCACCATCTACGTAACCCACGACCAGGCGGAGGCTCTTGCTCTATCCGATCAGATTGCCATTATGGATACCGGAAGAATCATCCAGTCCGGAACTCCCTGGGAAATATACTACAAGCCGCTTAATGAGTTTGTGGCTGATTTTGTAGGAACGGCCAATCTCATCACCGGGCGGGTAAGCGAAAGCTCAGATAAGTATCTGCTCCTCGATATCGATGCAGCTCAAATCATGATTGAGGAACCCAACCTTAGCGTGGATACAGGTAGCACAGTCACGCTGTGCATCAGGCCGGAGACTATCGAGATATTCAAAGGGATGCCTGAAGATAAAACAAATGTCTTGAAGGGAAAAATCGTGAACTATATCTTTGAAGGGTCTCAGATCCGCTACTGGGTGGAAATCGATCAGAAAAAAGTTGTTGTCGATTCCTTTGATCCGAGCGAAAAAGGTATATACGAGGGAGAAGTTGCGATTCGCTTTCATCCTAAAAAGATGCACATTCTCTACGGGAAAGAGTAAAACCTTCAGAAGGAGTAAAAACGCTTCCGGCTATGGGCTTCTCATTTTTTTTAAAACAAAATGATTAAAAACATCACCGTTTTGGGCTCAGGTACATTAATTCCTCAGAAGGGCCGAAGCTGTGCGGGATACGTGCTGGGCCATTCCAGGGGCTCCATTTTGTTGGACTGCGGGCCAGGCAGCCTGCTGCGCCTGAATGAAGCCGGTACCCCGCTTTCGGATATCGATCTGATCCTGATTTCCCACTTCCACCTGGACCATACATCCGATCTGGCCCCGCTATTGAACTCCCGCTGGCTTCAGAAATCCTGTCGGGATCGCAGGCTCATCATTGCAGGACCTGTAGGGCTAAAAAAGCGGTTTGCACGGCTCTTCGGAAAAGAGGAAAGCTGGATTCATAATCTAACACTGGATCTTATCGAGCTTGCGAACTCGAGCCGGAAAATCGCTTCCCTGAAATTGGATACTCTGCTGACCCCGCACACCGAGAACAGTATCTGCTTTCGGCTGACTGACGAAGAGGGCTCTATCGTATTCTACAGCGGCGATACGGATTATCATGAATCTCTCATTCCCCTTGCCCGGGAAGCAAACCTGGCTATTATCGAGTGCTCCTGGACGGAGTTTCCGGAAGGAGAAGGCCATCTTACTCCGCAATTGGCCGGAAAGCTTGCCTCGAAAGCCCAAGTAAAACGACTGCTTTTAACACATTTTTATCAGGAAGTTTCCGAACAAAAAGTCCTTAAACAGGTTGCAAAGTATTTTCACGGAACGGTGTACCTGGCGAAAGATTTACAGGTGTATCCTATATAAAACCTGTTGCTGCGTAGAGGCAGATGGATTTCACGCATTTAAAGAGTAGCTTTTTCCTCCTCCGTAGCTGAAAATGAAGATTGACTAATACGATATGCCGGATTATATTCCGTTTCCGAAAGTGATTTCAAAAAACCCGTATAGTACTACTGGAGTTTAATCGCTTACTTTACTTTGTCTACCTGCCGACCCTCAAATTGCCTCTGCAGATCTAATAAAAATGGATCGAAAGCTTCTTTTTCTTCAAGCCCATGTTTGCTGAAATATTTTTCAAAGTGTTTAATACATCCAATATAGTAAGGAATACGATTGGACGGAATGTTCGCAGTATGCCCAAGAAACTTTTCGAAGGACATATTCCGGGAATTTTTTTTCTGCAGCATATTTGTACCTCTCGTATTATCTTGTCTCATAATAAGTAACTACTGAAATGGTTATACTGCTCAAACAGTATATTTTATTTTCAATATCAACTTATTATCGCAACGTTCGATTTTTGATTGCAGTTTCGGTGGAACACGTAATATAATATGTTATGTGTACAATCTGGAGGGAAAAATGGGATACTACATTGATTTGATAAATATAAGTATTGGAAAATATCGAAATATTCTTAAGTCATCAGATTTGCTCCCGAGTAGATTAATTTTAAAAGATGATATTGATGGTGTTTTCAATATTATAAAGAAACAACAAATTAAGAATGTAGATGAACTACAAAATGCGTTAAAGAATAAAAATAAAGTTCAAAATTTTTCAAAGAAGAGCGGAATACCAGAAGATTATCTGAAGATACTTATCAGAGAGATAAAAAGCTATCGACAAAAACCCAACAATATAAAAGATTTCCCTGGCATTGCTGAAAATGTGATTTTGCAACTGAAAATTTTTGGAATAATTAATACACTTCAAATATTCGATAAAATCCTGACGCCACAAAGCAGAAATGAAATATCAAACCAAACAGGAATTAATGAGAATGAAATACTTAAACTCGCTAAACTAACTGATCTTTCACGGATAAGATGGGTAAATCATACTTTTGCTTATGTTTTGCTCGAAGCAGGCTATGATACTGCTGAAAAAGTTGCGGATGCCGATTACAAGGAGTTGTATGAAAAAGTAAAGAAACTAAATGAAGAAAGGGAGATTTATAAAGCACATATTGGTTTGCACGATATGAATCTATGCGTCGAAGCAGCAAAGGATGTATCGCTTGAAATTGAATATTAATTCTGAAAATGCAAGGACACATAACAAATCACTGCACTGGATTTTTACTCCGCTTCGCTTCGTAAAAACCAGTGAGTTCAGGCGTTATGTTTACCGATATTAAGAATTATTATGTATATTTAATTATTGTACCCAATGTTGAAAACTTTATTATTATGGAATATAATTTCAAAAGCCTGAATTTGGAAGAAACCAAAAAAAAGGAATAGAAGGAAATAAAATGGAGATAAATACTGAATTATTACTTGGAGATTGCAAAGAAGAACTGAAAAAATTTCCAGAAAATTCAGTAGACCTGATTTTCACTTCTCCTCCTTATGCTGACCAACGAAAAAAGACCTATGGTGGTATCCATCCTGACAAGTACGTAGAATGGTTTCTTCCCACCACAGAACAGCTTTTTAGAGTTCTAAAACCAACAGGAACCTTTATATTAAACATCAAAGAAAAAGTAATTAATGGTGAGCGTAGCACTTATGTAATGGAACTTATTCTTGCTATGAAAAAACAGGGCTGGTTTTGGACAGAAGAGTTCATCTGGCATAAAAAAAATTGTTATCCAGGGAAATGGCCCAACCGCTTCAGGGATGCTTGGGAACGACTTCTTCAATTCAACAAAGATAAAAAATTCAACATGTATCAGGAAGAAGTTATGGTGCCAATGGGTAATTGGACAAAAACCAGATTGATAAAATTAAGTGAAACAGACAAAGAAAGAGATGAATCAAAAGTTGGTAGTGGATTTGGAAAAAATATTTCAAATTGGTTAAACAGAGATATGGCCTATCCAACAAATGTTTTGCATTTATCAACAGAATGTAATAACAAAAATCATAGCGCTGCTTTTCCGGAAGGACTACCAGAGTGGTTCATTAAACTTTTCACAAGGGAAGGTGACACTGTCCTTGACCCGTTTATGGGCTCTGGAACAACAATTTTTGTTGCAAGTAGAATGAAGCGAAATTCAATAGGAATCGAAATAGTGCCTGAATATTATGAAATGGTGCAAAGTCAAATCGAACCTGTTGAACTGTATCTATTCGAGTCGAAGGCGAAATATGGAAAAACTTAATTTAGCAGACGTAACGCAATACGTTGAAGAAAATATCGGAACTTTTCATCAGAAAAGAATAGCAAGCCTTGCCTCTTTAAAACTTTCTAAAGTTCTCAGAAGAAAGAATCCTTATTTATTCAAAGCCAAAAACGTTCTTACGGCAGAAGAAATTGTAAAAGGGTTGGTTGACGCGCATATTTCTTCAAATGAGGAAACTATCTTTGGAGATTGGCTGGAAGGGCTGGCCATTTTCATCAACAATAAAGTTTATGGAGGCTGGAAATCGGGAATCAAAGGAATTGACCTGGAGTTTGATAAAGATGGAAGTAGATATATTATCAACATAAAGTCAGGCCCGAATTGGGGTAACAGCAGTCAGATTTCTAAAATGGTAGCTGACTTTAAAACAGCCAAAAGAACTTTAAGAACAAGTAATTCCAGCGTAAGCATCATTGCCGTAAATGGCTGCTGTTATGGACGAGATAACAATCCCGACAAAGGATATTATTTCAAATATTGTGGACAAAGATTCTGGGAGTTTATATCAGGCTACATCGATCTTTTTACAGAAATTATTGAGCCATTAGGACACAAGGCAAAACTAAAAAATGATGAGTTTGTTCAGTCTTATTCCCAAATGATAAATAAATTTACTTTTGAATTCGGAAAAATTTTTTGTGGTAATAATGGAGCTATTGATTGGGAAAAACTTGTAAGGTTTAATTCTTCAACCACGTTTCCGGTAAGAAGAAAGAGAAAATAGAAATATTATGTAGAAATAATAGAAGCAGTAGTAAACATAACAAGAAACTGGAGCAGACTTCGAGACGAATTGTGGGAACAGGGAATTAAAGCTGATAAACTGCCACTGCTCTTGCCTCGACGAAGCAGCTCAGTTTAGCGTTATGTGTACAATCTGGAGGGAAAAATGAAATCCAATTTAAAGAATATAAATAATTTGGAATATTCTATTAAGGAATTTGATATTGACCAGTATACAAAAACTATCTTTGATAATAAATCAGATGCATATACAAATATAAAAAGAATTATTGAGAATTTTAAATACAATATTCATTCTGCAATAACGATTATGCGATTGCCATACCTTATTGCCATAGAAAATGAAAACTACCAAAAACGGCTGGAAATAGCTATTAATAGTGGCTTGACAGTGGATGATAAAGACGAAATAGAAAAATTCTATATTGAATACATGTTGAATAATTGGGAAGAAAATAAATATAATGTGGATAAAGAATTAATGAAAATTAATAATAGAGTCGGAATAAGAGGGAATTATCTCAAGGATAATTTGCTGCAAGGCACTGTACACCTCTGGTCATGTTTTGAAGTACTGATAAAAGACTATATAATGGAAATCGTAAATAATAGCCCAGAAAAAGCAATTGATTTAATGTTAAAAAATGACTATTTAAAAAAGAGAATTAAAGAACCCAGTTTTGAATTATTAAATCAATATAAATTTGATATGCACAATGTAATGGGATATGTATTGTTGAATGAAATTGACTTTAGTAATTACCGGATTGTTTTTAACATGAATAAAACGTTCTTTGATAATAAATTAATTGACGATAAAATATTTGAATTAAATCAAATTAGACATCTAGTCGTCCACAGAAGCGGAATAATAGACGAAAAATACAATAACAAAAATAATACAAAATATAATATTGGTGAGAGAATTGATTTGAAAGCAAAAGAAATATATCAATATATTGAAAGTATTGCTCTTTTCTTAAAAATGATATTTTGCGAAGAAGAATTAGTAAAATATTTTGTATGAAATATTATGAAACACATAACATGGCTTTTGGAGCAGACTTCGAGCCTGATACCAGAAACTGTGGATCTAAACGCATAAACTGTCACTGCCCCGTGTCTCGGCGAAGCAGCTCAAAAGATTGTTATGCAGACCAGAACGTCTCGCGATAGCGTCCACACGCGCCGTTCAATGTAGACTTGTTCGGTGGTTGTGGGTTAGTGTAACCAGGAGGCATTCTTCGTGGACAACGCACAAATAAGAACCTTTCTAACGCGCATCCTT